>NZ_JBEOOQ010000069.1:0-7937 GCF_040309305.1 Pseudoalteromonas sp. RB2-MNA-CIBAN-0110
CATAACAGTTTACCGTGGGTGAATAATATCTATTAGATCACAGCGAACAGATGGATTCAAGGTTAAAAAGCAACCAACCAAGAATAGTTGGATACGTTCCTAAAAAGAGTAATTCTACAGCCTCAACGCCCTGTTAACAGGCAAAAAATAGTTGGCTAAAATAGCGACGAAGGAGCAAAAGCCAACTGTTTTTTGTCCTTGTTTAACAGCTTGTTATGCATTACTCACCGCTTTCTTCACGAGATTTTAAGTCTATTGTTTTTTGGTCAAAACGAATTTGCAGAGGTTGCTTTTCCTTCCATGCAGCAATATGTAAATGAGGGTTACGGCTATAGCCATTATTACCAATGGTCGCTACAACTTTACCAGCTTTGACAATGTCCCCAGTAGATACATTGATGTTATCAATATGTGCGATAAGAACTATAGTTCCATCAGCTTTTTTAAACAATATTGAACCCGCTCTGCCAGGAGTCATAATTCCTGGTTCATTTGTTATATTATTTTTATTAATAGATTCAACAGTACAATCACATGGAGCTAATACATTCTTACCAAAGCCATACCAATCTTCATTTTTATGTCCGTTGTCTTTAAATGTTCTCATAAATAAACGTTCACCTGACTCGTAAAAGTCTTGGACTACACAGTCAGTACCTAGAGCATCCCCCGCATACTTAAATTGACCATCCCAATGCTCAGTACAATTAAATGACTCTGCGACAGGAGCGTGAATTTTAACAATGTCAGTAGCGAATACCTGAAAAGAAAAAAACAAACTTATTAATATAAAATACGGCTTCATTGAACATCCTTATATGCATAACAACTTTATCAGAGGACACTTTCCCTATTTTAGCGCGAAAACGTCCTTATTTTGTGAACTTACATTAATAGCAAATAGTGTAAGTGATTGCCAGCTATAAATATTATGCTTTTTGTAACTCATATAAACATGTAAAAAAGAGGAAAGTTTCCTCTTATTCTTACTAAGTTAATGATTACTTAACTGGATGACCGCTTTTCGCTCTAACCCGACTATCAGCTTAATAGTAGAAGTGCTACTATTAAATATAACTTTCCTGGCTTTGAGGTATGTATGCCTAGTGATATGCAACCTAGCACTAATCATAAATTTGTAGATATACTCAGCAATGGAAAAGTTAATTTAAGCTCAAACCCTTTAGATGAAATTGAATTAATTCAACGTGGTTTAGATATAAAGAGTGTTGAGAAGTTTAGGCTTCAGTTAGGTTGGGATATTCAATCCTTTGCTAAAGCAATTGGTACAAATATTAGAACTTTGGAACGTCATAAAAAAGAGTACACACGTTTAAATGCAACTTTGAGTGAAAATACCTTTGAGTTAGCTCATCTAGCATCAGCTTGTATTGATTACTTTGAAAATATTGAACGATGGAATAAATGGCTAAATACGTACTCCTTACAATTTAGCTCTAAAACACCTTTAACATTTGTAAATACAATTGCTGGTAGAAGGTTAATTATGAACGTTATAAATAGCCTTAAATACGGTTATAACGCTTAAAAAAACCCCAACATTTGCTGGGGTCTCTCTATTTAGCCTCTGCCTTTTCGGCAGTTGAAAGTCACAAGTTGTGGTTGTTTACTTCCTGGCCTAATTTCAGCTGCCTACTCGGCAGTTCACTAGTTATAGCGAGCACTGCAATGATGGGTACTATTTCCAGCTGCCTACTCGGCAGTTCACTATTAAAAATAGTTTAAATTCCTATAAATACCAAACTGTTAAATGAATTTAAATTATTTACCCTTATTTTTAATCAACCTTATAACCAGTTGAAAATTAAAAGAGTGTTTTAAAATTATTAAAAAAGGGTATTCAAAGAGGGAACCGTGCCTTGAAATGTTTGATTTGTAGCAAAGCCATAATTATTAAATTGATTTTCTATCGCATTAGTATTTTCAATTTTTTGTATGTGAAGTATAAAATTTTCCCCGTTGCCTTTGCTTGATACGGGTATTGAATGAAAGTGGCCTATGGCTTTTTCCTCAAATTTATATTCAGGGTTGTAAACCTCGCCTCTAGCTTCAGCTCGCTTTTTAGCGCGTTTCAATCGTCTTTGCTTTTCACCAACAAATGCTTTGGCTACTGATTGGTTGCGAACAAACATGACTTCGCTTTGGTTTACTGGTACTTCGAGTATTTTTGATAAGCCAAATAACTTATCATGAGCCATCATCTCAAAATAGCTTTGCTGAGATAGATTGATTAATTGCTTCTTATCTGTCGATACAAACGCTACTTCATTACCTATTGTTTGCTCATTCCATTTAGGAAAGCACACACCAATATTACTTATTTCGCGTGAACTCATAAACCCATGCAAAATACCAATACAACGCCCAGCAAGAAGGCTTACATCACAATTTTTAGGTAAATAAGTAATAGTAAAATAATAGCGCTTCAACCTTTACTCCTTTGGAACAAGCCACCTTTTATCAACACTGCCGCAATAAAGTGAACTGCATTTGATTTTTCATTTTGCTCTAAACCATGCTTTTCCATGTGCTTAATATGCAAAGCAATGCGCGGGAGTAATGAATAAAAGTCTGAATGGCTTTTAGGTGTTCTGTGTGCAACTAATATTTGCTTATCTGCACCATATTCATGAGTGCGTAAAGGTTTGTAACCTCCCTCGTACCAATCATCAATAGTTTGAATCGCAGCCCCTACTTTTTGTGAGTTCAAACTTGCTGCTTTTTTATCGCCCACTTGGGTGTATACAAGCTGTTTAGATGACATACCCTGTTCAACAGTATCTACAAACTTTTGACTAGGGTGAACCTCTTGGCTAAATGCATTTTTAATTTTGGCTGTTATATCTAAATAACAATAGCTTTGAGGATTGCTAAGCCCTTCTTGAATAGCTTCTGACAACTTTAATAATGCTGTTTGATTGTTTTGCCAATTGCCGTTCCACTTGAGCTTTTGTGCACCTTCTACAATTATTGGGTCTGAATGTTCTGTGAGGATTTCAATATCAACATTCGGTGATTGACGGTTGCGCCAAAGCCAGTTACCCATCAGTATATTTTTAGCATAGCGAGCTGCAACCTCATTAAGGCCATTGTTCTTTTTATAGGTTTCGAAAAAACGTTTTAACCAATAGATAACTTTAGGGTCATCACAAACATGAGGCTCAATACTATTGGCCTCAACCCTGAGTGAAAAGCGGCAAAATAGCTCATTTACTGTTGGAGGCACATAGCACACATCAATTGTTTGAGGGTTACCAAAAGCGAGATCTTGTGGCGCTAAATTTTTAGCCACATTTTGCTTTTGATAGGCATCGCCAAACCCTGACTTTTGCCCAACTAATTTATTTTGCTCTATTTGTAGCGGTTCAAAGTCAGACTCTGGTGTTTTATAAAAAAACACCGCTTTACTGGGTGAGAGCGAACGCGTGTAACTTAAGTGCCGAGGTAGTTGCATTATTCATACTCAAACTTAGACTTTTTCATAAGCATAGACTCTTTTTGAACATCCATAACCCAAAATGCATGATGAAAAAACTGCTTAGCCCCTGCGTACTTTACTGATGTATTACTAACACACTCTAACAACCCAATTAAGGGCTCTGCATAACAATGGTGTTCATGTAATGCTGCATCTCGCTTTACGGGTTCTTCAAGCGCAGCAAAGCCAATTGCAGCGGGTCTTAAATTGAAGTTACCGTTAAGCGCATCTATCAATTGTTCAAAACTTTTAACTACTTTTTTTGAAGGGTACAGCCAACTGCCATTTGACGATTTTGCTTTAAGGTTATTAAATAGCTCACTCGGTTTAGTATGCACATGACACCAGTCTATATTTTGATATAACGAAGGTGGATGCATAGTGCCGCCTGCAAACGTAGATGGTAGTGCGGGCTTTATAAGCTGACTATTTAACTTATCTAACAGCCCAGTATTTGGTAGAAAAAGCCTAAATATTAAATCGAGTGTTATATCGCATTTAGGTTTATCAATAATACCTGACCTTATTACATGACTACGCCCTGCAACTTGTTTTAACTTACTTGGCTCAGGTAATGGTTTACCTGTATGTAGTTGATAGCTTTCAATGTAAATAGCACTGCCAATACACTTAATTGAAGGGTCTATAAAGTTTTTTAGCTTACGCTCAAAGTTATGAGCAAGCCCATTTAAAGCAGTAAGTGACGGCATACCTTGAATATACGAGTTAGCCATTGCCTCGGCATCAAACACTCGCATATCTTGGCAATGTACATACACTATTTGCTCATCATTTAATGTTTCTTGTTCAGCTACACAATGAGTAAACACATAGTTTAACTGCATTTTAAACAGCCCCATTAAATTAGGGTGATACGCAAAGCGTTTGAGCTTACTTAAATTACCAAGGCTCTCATTTAGTACGTTACTAAATTGGCTAATGCAGTTAGTAATACTCTGATCTAAGTAATGCTTTGCCCACTCAGGGTAAGCTTGCTCTTGAGCGTTATTTTTAGCTTCCAGAATGTTATCCAGCCATAACTGCAAGCTAACACGTACTTGCCTAATAGCCGCTACTCGCGCTAATCGCTTTTGCCTTAACGTATTAAACTGTTTAATACCAACCAATACCAAAAGCGCCTGTTGAAATTGACTACTTAATAGCGCACGAATTTTAAATGCTTTCTCAATATCATTATTGACTACTTTAGAGCGGTTAATAGCCTTTGAATTTGTTTTAGGAAAGTAACTCAGCACTCTTATATTACCACCTACTGAGCTTGCTAAATCGCCAACATTGGCTGGTCTTGAGTGCTCAACTAAAGCAAAGTTTAACTTACGATCTGTTGTTAATTGCTGAATTTTAGCTAGCATTGTGTGGCTTACTACAGGCGTAACCGCAAGGTAGCTTTGCTGAAATGGCATTTGTAATTGTGGTGAAAAAGAGCTTACTTCTAATGGGAGTTCTGCCACTGGCAACTGCTGTTTTATTTTACCCGCGATGTCTAAAACCGCCTTTTTAGTAAACCCGTATGCTCTTATTAAATTAATCCAAACAGGCTCTTCATTAATTAACAGCCTTGCTAAACAAGTCACTTCACCTTGCCAAATAAATGAGGTTAAAAATAGCTTTGCATGATTAATTTCAGCACTATTATGCGACCAGCCAAAACTTAAAGGTAATGACCGGCTACAAATACCCGCAATATCTTCACTTACAACTTCACTAATTAAACGTTGATGGCTTACTCGTATATCGGGGTATTTTAAATTATGAGTATGAAACCATTTAACTTCGTTAATGCACTTACTCAATAACACTTCATCGCGTAATACACTTTTAGCAGTTCTTACACTTGTTAAATCATCAATCTCACTTCGCTTATAAACTAGGTTAATGAGCACAGTCAGCGCTTGTTCCTCAAAACCATCTACCGCAACATGAGGCATGTATGGAGCAAACAACTTTCTAAGGGCTGTGGTTTTTTCTTTTAATGATTCAATTGCAAATGCATTTTGTAAGTTCATAAGTTACCACGGCGCTATAAATTGTTTTTTTGTTTGAGGCTTTTCAGCTGCGAATGCTTGCTGTAGTTCAATTACTTGGCGTAAATAAAAAACATGGCTATCAGCTCTGAGCTGTTCGTGCTTTTTTTGTGGATAAGCACAGTTTAAAAAGCCTTCTTGATGAAGCCTATAAACTTGCTCTGTAGTGGTGTTTAATAATACTGCGGTATCAAAAGTACAAAGCAGTAAATCTGCAATATTTGGATGTTTAGCTTTAGGGTTACTATCAACTAATTCGACAAAATAATGAATAACCTCATCAAGTACTTTGTTTTTACGGTTACTCGTTGCAGCTATTTGACCATCACGGATCAAATCGCCATAAACAGAGTTAAACTTAGTTTTATTAAAAGGGTTAAGTTGTTTGAGCCGCGCATTGTTTGTGAGTAAATCTAATTCAGCGGTAAAGCCATCAGGCCAAGTACTAAAGTAATCAACAAAAGTACGGTTAAAGTCAGTATCGCTTACATCAAGTTGCTTAACCTTCGCAAACCAAGATATTAACCCCACTATTTTATGGCTGTTACTACTTGCAAGCGCAAATGCAATTTTAAAGTCTGCATCGTTTAACTGTTCACTACTGGTTAGTTTACAACCACAATTACACTCTAAAAACGCCTCAGAAGCTCTGTAATCAATTAAGTTATGACATTCACTACATTGTATAGTCAATCGTGTTTTATGCTTATGGCACGCTTTATAAGGCTTTAAATGCCAATAAGAAGGAATGTATGAAGATGCAGCTAAACATTCAATGCAAACAGGTATGTTATCAGTGCAAAGTAGCTCAAGGGGAATTGTCAGTTCATTTCGGCTTACTGCTACTAGGTTGCCAAATTTAAAGTTACTGCGCCGCCATGCAAGCGCAAGAATATCACCTGCGTTAACATCAGCTAATTGGGCTACTAACTTAAGCGCTCTTATTCTAAAGCTGCTCGCTTGCCTAGCATGATAAACATCAACTTTAGTCAGCTCTAACGGCAGCGCACCTTCAAGCTCATGATCTTGCTCCGCAAGCCATTGCCATAAAATATCAGCAAGCTCACTATAGCCATCGTATGAGTTATCCCTTGCAAGCCTTAATAAATAGCTTTCGAGCGCCTCATCAGCATAAGGTTTTGTTTGAACTAAAAAATGCATCGCCAACCTAAACTAAGAAAATCTTAGTTTAGGTTTAGATTAGTAAGTTTTAATTGTCAATATCATAGAACTTACTGTTAGTAATCATCGTCAAAACCAATAGACTCTACTGAAGTAGATATCATATCTAAAAGTTGCCGCATTCCAATACGTTTTTCTTTATCAGTAGTGCTCAAATTAATCATTGAATCAATAACTTTATAATAAGCTGGGTTATACATATCTTCAGAACGTGCAAAAATGTCAAAAAAAGCATTTATATCATTTTGCTCAGCATATAGTCCAAATGCTCCTTGCCAGAAGTCTGATGCTAGGTATTCAATAAATTGATAATGATTAAGCCTTTTAAGGTGTTGAGAAACAAGGCTTTCCTGAAATCTAAAATGGCCAAAAGTTATTTCTTCAGTAATTTTATTTAACTGCAAGATATCGCAAGGTTCAATTAACTCTCTCAAACAAGATTCAACTGCTTCTTTGTTCAAAAAATCTCTACACTCCTTAACTAACTTATTAATCGCCCCTGTAAATTCCATTTGTCTAGTTGATTCCATATGAAAAATAAAGGCTAATTTTTCAGCTACAAAAACTAAATTATCAGGTAAATTACTTTGTCGGTAAATACCTTTAGCTTGATCATAAGAACCGGTTAAAAGCTTGATACGTTCTTCATAAATTCTGCTTTCTGTTTGCGGTATATTTATACCACTTTCAGCTAAATGGCATACAATAGTTGCTAGTAAAGGGTTTGTTACGGTTGATTTTAGACTACTACTCGTCTCTACCGTTTGAATAAGAGTTTTAGCTGTTAGTGCATCAGAGCACCAAGATTTTATAAATTGATATAACTGGCTTTTGGTGAATGGTAATAGACTAATTCCAATAAACTCAATCTCGTCTAGGTAACTCATATTGGGTCTGCTAGTTATTACTACCTGATAATTAGTATAAGTGTGCGAGAAAGCTTTTATAGCTTTGACAAGTATTGGGACTTCACTATAGACCTCATCAAGTCCATCCAAAAGTATTGGAGTTTTATTACCTAAAAAAGACTTTAGATATTTTATATTCTCATCAGAACTAGTGGCTCCCCGACACAATAAAATAACTTTTAAAAAACTCTCTGCTAACTCTTCTTCACCTAATGTCGACTTCAATTGAAGTGGTCAAGTAAAATTGGCCACAGTTTTGTAGCTTAATTTGTATCTTCGCTCTGATTCATTTGGGCTTATTCC
>NZ_JBEOOQ010000070.1:0-5668 GCF_040309305.1 Pseudoalteromonas sp. RB2-MNA-CIBAN-0110
ATCGGTTGATATACCAAGTGCACGATGAAAAAGTGTCGATCCTTGTTGTCGCTATAGGAAAAAGAGATAAATCAGAGGCGTATAAAGACGCTGGAAAACGAGTTTAACCGTTTTTTGATAAACAGTAGTTATTGCGTTTATGCTTTTGATTTTAAAGATTAAATTTAAGATTTTTCATTTTTGTTTCACTTGAAACAAAAATGAAAAAACCTGTGTCTAAAAAGATGAAATAGATTATTTATAAAGGCACCGGAAAACGAGTTTAGCCGTTTTTTGGGGTTAGTTGCCCATCCCCTCTTAAATCTTAATTTGACACTTATTTAATGCCACTTGTAATGATTTATTTAACATAAATTCTCCCGTAGTTCCTCCACCGTAATTAGGCACCTGGCTAAAACCTAATGTGCGATAAATCAAAGTATTACCTTTTAACATCTCTTTAAGGATAGCTTTTGCTTTGTCGCCAGTAGCTGCAGTATAAGGGGAAAACATTTTCCCAGTCGAATTCATCGCTACTTTATAAGAGTTAATAACCAGTTCGCGCTGCTCTGCCGGAAGGTTTTTAGTGTATTCAGAGATGACATCTACTTGAGGGTTATCTTTCGCACTCACTGAGGTTTCAACAGGGGTTTCATTTGTTGAAATATCCCAAGCTTTGTTTTTATCAATTCGTAATTGAATGTCGCCTACCGGCACTTTATATTTTCCACCACTTTTAAGTCCTACTCGCAACTCACCATGGACTACTTCAATAAATGGGTATAGGTGGTTTGTATAAGTGTATACAGAAGATTGGGTATATAAACTTCCAGTAGTTACTGAGCAAGCAGTTTGATCAGTAAAAGGGTCAAAATCAGTGCTCGCTATCCACTCAACTTTTGGTTTAGTGGCACAGCTTGTTAATAAAAAAACACTTACTAAAGTTAAACAATACTTCACTTTTATATCCTTATTAAAATTCGACACTGGTGCCGATGAAAAGCTCATTTTTCTACTTTATATAGTTTTAACAAATCACCTAAGATATTACTATTTCTAAATTTTATATTGTATTTAGCAAGTGCCATGACGATATCTCGCTAATCCTTATTGTTCGCCTGCAGGAACTGCACCCAATCTGAGTGTGAACCGGGTAAAAACAAACGCTTTGATGGGCACAAACGGGGAGTTTGTCCTGAGAAAACGTATTTAACATAAAAACCGGTATGGGCTATCGCGGCCTTTTTGGTGTTTGGGCTGAATTTAGATATGAAGGCTGTATTTTGTGGGTAAAGTGACACTCTATGGTTTTCAAGGGTGCACTTGCTCAGCTTATTTTTTTGGCGTAACCTAAGCCCTAATAAAACAAAACCCCGATTCGTAGCATCATCTTGGCGGAAGAACTACGAGATCAGGGTTCGAGATAAATCTCAGGAAGAATAATAACACATGAAAAACACTTCACAAGTCAAAGCCGCCATAAGCGCGGTGGTAATTGAATAACAGTGCTCAACAGCTCTCACTTTTTGAGCAGCGTTTACCTAAAAAGCCGTACCATACAGACGAGTTCGCGAATGGCTTAGCGATTGCCCGCGCTCAGAACGCTATCAAATCACGTTATATCCAAGCGAATGGCCCTACTCATAAATACTGGTTAGTGTTTGACGTAGACAAATCGAATGCATCTTTAGATTGGTACGATTCAGGTGCACCCGCACCCAATATTATTGCGACTAATCGCGAAAACGGCCATGCACATTTGATTTACGGCCTTGAAGTTTCTATCCGAACGGCACCAGATGGCCGCAGTGCGCCATTACGCTACGCTGCAGCCGTGGAAAACGCGCTAAGAGAAAAGCTTGGTGCCGATATAGGTTACGCTGGCCTTATTTGTAAGAACCCTTTAAATCCACATTGGCAAGTCTCTACATGGGAGCCGTGCTTATATAATTTGGATTGGCTCGCTGATTATGTCGATTTGAGCGCCTACAGTGGCCGTAGGCGACTTCCTGACTACGGGTTAGGGCGTAACTGTAACTTATTTGATTACCTCAGTACGTGGGCTTACAAAGCGATTAGGCAGGGGTGGCCGGAGTACGAACGTTGGCTCGAAGCGTGTTTAACCAGAGCTGAGGGTTACAATAAAAAAACATTCAAAGAGCCTCTGCCGCAAAGTGAAATTAAAGCCACAGCCAAGAGCGTTGCGCGATGGACGCATAAGAACTTTAGCGCAGCCGGCTTTAGTGATTGGCAAGCTAAACAAGGTGCTAAAGGTGGTAAGGTTTCTAAACGCCCAACATCTAATGGCAAATCAAAGTCGGAGCTACAACCAGAGGTTTTAAGACTCAAAGAGCAAGGTTATTCAAATCGTGATATAGCACAGGATTTGGGCATTTCAGCAAGCACAGTTAGCCTTTATTTAAAGCAATGATTGTAGTGATCGAATAAGCCCTATCAGATAATAGCCTTTTTTGGGTTTTCTTACATATTACAGAGAGGTGATTACTTTTGAGTAACGTAGAGTTTTTAGCTGAGTGTCAATTTATTCGTTATCAGCGTTGTTATGACCAATATTGGCATCATGTTATTTTTAAAGTTCGATACGGAAAGTGGCCTTCTAAAGAAGAGAAAAAACAAGCACACATAATTTTTCAAGGAATTAATCATGTTTCTCAGGAAACTATTGACTATTTGGCTAAATATTGGAATGAGTCTAAGTTTTAGTTATCATCTTTTATCAAACTAGGGTGGTGCTTTTTAACGAATTTAAATAGTTCATCCTGATCTACTTTAAGCTTATCTACCTTTCGTTTATAGCGTTGCATAGCTTGGCTAGCGTGAAGTTTACTTATTTCTTCTTTTGATTTTAAATCCTCTGCTTCGGATTGCTTAGCTTTTGCTTCGTTTACCAATGCTATTGCTTCTCTTTTTAATTTCTCAGTACTGCGCTTTTCATTTTCAGCTTCAATTAATTTTTGTTGAGCTCTATCCTGTAGTCTTTCTGCTTCTGCAAATTCATCGTTGAGTGCGCTTTTCGCAGTTTCTTCTGCACTATTAGCCTGCTCTATTTTGTTTTGTAACTGCTTTTTATATTCATTTAAGTCATGTTCGTTTTTAGCTTCAAGGGATTTGATTTTACTACTTAATTCAATGTTTATGAGTCTGTGCCCACAGAAAAAAAACAAAAGTATAAATGCTGTTCCACCAACTAATGCACCTGTAGCTAAGGCTAAGCTGTTATCCCATACGTTTTCCCAGCCTAATTTTGTACTGCTGGTACTTTTAAATGTAACCGTTAACTCGCCATCAGCACTTTCGGTGTAAGCGAATTTTTTTAGATTGGGATAAAATTTCACATCACCACTAACCCTACTTTCGTAGTAATTATCGAGAGATTGATACCCAAAATAACCGGCTAAACCTAAAGCAATAACAAGAGCGAAAAGGTATTTCATCGTAAGTAAACCTCTGTGATATCCGGTCTAAAATGCCCCATTTCTTGGCTAACAGTTTCTAGACGCGTAGTGTAATTTAATCTTTGATTTTGTAACTCGGACATACGTTCTTGAGCGTATGAATGACGAACGCCATGTGCACCAGATGACCACCCAAGAGCACGATTTGATGCTGCAGAAAATGAGTTAGACCAGCGTTGGCCACCTGCAATATCATACTGAGAACGATAATTTATGTCTCTGTCTCTTACAGTGTTTGCTGTGTCCAGGCGTTTGCTTTCTAAGCGTTCTGAAAGTGAATGAGGTAAAACGACTTCTCGTACAAGACCGCCTTTTCCTTGTACGGTGTAACTCACTCCATCACGACCATTAAATTTACTTTCTAGTGCAGGTCTGTTTGATGGGGCTCGCTCTTCTATACGTTGTAACGTCAATAATTCATGTGCTCGTAGTCCAGCTGCATATGCAATTTCTGTTGCCAGTGCGTTACGTTCATTTTGTGCGGAGGCTATGGCGTGTACTTGCTCTGGAGTATAAGAGCGGCTGGCTTCTATGGTTTCACGCTTTGATTTTATTGAAGCGTCTAGTTTATCATTTTTTTCCAGTACTTTTGTAACGTTGTGCATCATGCACTGTATTGCTTGGCGCTCCATATTTAATTGCGATTGACGAACTTCTTCAGCGCGGATATTCAAGTATGAATTGGCGGTTTCTGGAGTCAGACCTCTTAATAAGTCACCCAGCCCATATTGCTGCATATTATTTGCTACACTTTCCAGTGCCCCACGATAATTATCAACCGTTCTTATGGAGTCTAATATATTGTTACGTGTGAAATCCTTGGTGACAGAAAACGCTTGCTGCTCAGGGGTTTTTACACTAAATCTTGCCATGAATATCTTTACTTTTTAACCAGCGATGAACAGTAGATTCCGCTACTATGAAGCGTTTTCTTTTGCTTAACCAACGTGTGATCTCCGCTATTGTCGATCCGCGTTGGCGCAATCCTTCTATCTCAGCATAATACTTATCTAACCTTGATTTACGCTGGCTATAGCTGCGTTTTTTGCGTAGCTTTGAATCTTGTTTTAACTCTGCAACTTCTTTATCTAGATCAAAATTGGTCATAATTTCTCTTTGTAAGTCTAACTGGAAAAGCTGTCGCTTAACTCAGCGGTAACTGAATACCTATTCGCCCCTGTTTTGCAATATCGTTTGCATAGGTTCGGACTGTTCTCACCTTAAACGCATCAATTAAAGTTGATAAGACTTAAGCTTTACGAGCTTTAGAACGGATTTTCTCTTTTCTGAGAAGCGTATAGCCTCCAAATTTATTGTATGGATTCAGTACTGAAATGGTTTTTTTCAGTCTCGGTTTTGATTGGTACTAACCGGAAAAGTACGGTGCTATAGGCACTACTCTTTAAGAGCTTCCTATATTACAAGCAACAAAAAAAAAGTCAAAAATAAATCAATTTCACGCAATGCGTTTTAGATTTTGCGTGAAATTTATTTATGGCTCCAAATCGCTGGGTTACAGCTCGTTTTACGAGTTGTACCCAGCGATTTGGAGGTTTGCACAATTTTCAACTTTTTCACGCTGTTTTGGCAGGGGCTAACGCGCTGCGCTTGTTGGCTCACAAAAACGTTTAAAATCGCCCACAGGCGATTTTAATCCGTTTTTGGAGCTTGCAAAGTTGTGTCAGTGGAATACAATGGTGTATACAATTGTAATTACAGGTGCGTTATGGCTACTATAAATATTCGTGTGAATGATGATCTGAAAGTGCGTTCTTACGCAGCGTTAGAAAAATTAGGAATAACGCCATCAGAGTTATTGAGACAAACACTGGAATACGTTGCACAAAGAGAAAAACTGCCGTTTAAATCTGTGCTGCTAACAAGTGAAGATGAAGCGCTTATTGCTGTGGCACAAGCCCGTTTAGCTGATCCAAAAACCGGAGTAAAGGTCTCGCTAGATGACCTATGAGTTAGAATTTGATCCCCGTGCGCTTAAGGAATGGCGTAAGTTAGGCGCAACCGTGCGTGAGCAGTTTAAAAAGAAGTTAGGTGAAGTACTGGAACAACCAAGGGTTGAAGCTAACCGACTACGAGAACTCCCAGACTGCTACAAGATTAAATTACGTCAAGTTGGGTATCGGTTGATATACCAAGTGCACGATGAAAAAGTGTCGATCCTTGTTGTCGCTATAGGAAAAAGAGATAAATCAGAG
>NZ_JBEOOQ010000071.1:0-5651 GCF_040309305.1 Pseudoalteromonas sp. RB2-MNA-CIBAN-0110
TGTTCGTTTGATCGGTGTATTATTTGACTTGGTCATAATAAATCCTAAATGTGTAAACACATTTCAGGACGAGACAAAGCATTAAAAAAAGCCTGCACAAATTTAAATTTGTGCAGGCTTTTTTGTATTTTTTGTTAGCTATTAAGACAAAAATGCAAACTTGAAAACAAACAAGGCTGTTAATATCCAAACACTAATACTGACTTGATCTTGCTTACCGCACAAGACTTTAACCGCTGTATAAGATATAAAACCAAGTGCAATACCGTGCGCAATCGAAAACGTTAATGGTGTCATTAGTAATACCACAGTAACAGGAATTGCATCGGTCATATCATCCCAGTTTACAAACTTTAAATTTTGCAGCATCAGAACAGCTACATATAAAATAGCGCCTGCCGTAGCATAAGCCGGTACCATTTGTGCAAGCGGTGCAAAAAACATCATTAGTAAAAAGCAAATGCCTACAACTACAGCTGTTAAGCCAGTACGTCCGCCAACAGATACACCAGCAACCGATTCTATATACGATGTAGTCGTAGACGTACCTAGCATCGCACCTGCAATTGTTGCTGAGCTGTCAGCACTTAATGCGCGCCCTAAACGAGGCATGTTACCTTTTTCATCAGCTAAACCTGCTTTTTGAGTTACCGCAACTAATGTACCCGAAGTATCAAAAAGATCGACAAACAAGAAAGCAAAAATAACACTCATCATTGATATATCAAAAGCGGCTGCAAAATCTAGCTGCATAAAAGTAGGCATTATTGATGGTGGCATAGCCATAACACCGTGATATTCAACAAGCCCCAAACTTAAAGCAATGCCAGTCACTAATAAAATACTAATAAGCACGCCACTTTTAAAATCGCGGTATAAAAGCGCTGCAATTACAAAAAAGCTTAATATAGCCAATAACGGTCCTGGAGAAGTAATGTCGCCCAACTGCACTAATGTTGCCGGGCTTGAGACAATAATGCCTGCATTTTTAAGGGCAATTAATGCTAAAAAAGCACCTATACCCGTTGCGATTGCTCGCTTGAGCACCAGAGGTATGGCATTAATAATCCACTCTCTGACTTTAAATAAGCTTAAAAACAAAAATATACAACCCGACATAAATACAGCCCCTAACGCGGCTTGCCAGGTATAACCCATTCCTAATACGACACCATACGTAAAAAAGGCATTTAGCCCCATACCAGGCGCTAATGCTAATGGATAATTAGCCCATAAACCCATTATAAAACAGCCTATCGCAGCTGCTATACATGTCGCTACAAATGCAGCCCCTTGATCCATCCCAGCCTCTGCAAGCATAGCCGGATTTACAAATACAATGTATACCATAGTTATAAAGGTAGTTAGGCCAGCAACGCATTCGCGTTTAACTGTTGAATTATTTTCGCTCAGTTTAAATAAGGCTTCGAACATAATAAACTTGTGATAGTAAAAAGTGGCGAGATTTTAACATAAAAATTATCTTTTACAGGACATTTTACCTTGCTATATACTAAACTGTTAAAGTAGTTAAAATAATAAATGAACCAATATGCTTAAAACAACACCTTGTGAGCAAGACTTAGAGCAACAGCTAGATAATATTTTAGGTTTTGTTACTCAACCCGAAAACACCTCTGTGCCCGTTGATAATAAAAAAGATGAGCAAAGTACGTTAAATAAAGCCCTATATTATTTAAAAAATAATCAAGCTCCATTGGCTGCAAAATGGATGCGACTTGCTGCAATGGCGGGAAACCATAGAGCACAGTTTTATTTAGGTTTATTTTTTGTGAAAGGTGAAGGCGTGCCACAAAGTGTATTTCATGCTGTAGCTTGGTTAAGCTTAGCAAGTAGCCAAGGGTACGCCCCTGCCACTGCAGCGGTTACAGATATACGCAAACATATCGAAACAAAGCGATTTAAAGATGCTCAATGTTATGCGGCAAGTTTGTACGAACAAATCCACCAACTCCAGTTTTCTCATATGATCCCTCGCACGAGTGAAAACACATAAGCTAACTATGGCAGAAGTACTGTATGCAGTGTAAAAAAATACTGTATATGGTTACAAAGATAATCCTATACAGTATAAAACCCCAAAATGAAGACACTGCTCAAAAATTTATTTTTAGAATACCTTCTCAAAAACGACCCTATAACAACCTGATTAATAAAGAATTATAAATTAAAAAAATAAAAACAATGATCAAAAGCTGAATAACTGTACAAATAAATAGCATAAAAGGCTTGCACGAAAGCACTGTATAAACTACTGTATATGAATACTGTATAAAAACCCAGTGAGTGAAATTATGTTACAGCCTATTACCGTAAGAACAGTTAAAAGTTACCAACAAGATGAGCAAAGCGATTGCGTGAATTTGATTCAAATTGAAGATGAAATTTCAGCGACCTTTGAGCTTTTAAAAGTATTACACCAATACAATAGCTCTAATGCATGGACGTTACTAATTGCTCCAGATCATGTACCTAGCAAAGCTTTACTTGACTCATGCTCTATTGATACAAGTAAATTACTTGTTATTAGACAAAAGCACCTAGTAAATTTAGAGTATGTATTAAATTCTGCATTACATAACGGAAACTTTGCAGCGGTAATTACCTGGACCGATATAGTTAATAACCAACTACTTACGAATCTATCGTTCGATTTAAGTAAAACGAATACAAAACTATACTGTTTTACTAAAAAGTCTCAAACAACAGAGATATCACTCGCCCAATAAGCTTGTTAAACTAATGTTTTAGACTTTGTATTATTATTATGACTTCACTCAATACCACATTATGTTTTTGCAGCAGTGGGCACAATTATGCCGATTGCTGCGAGCCGCTTCACTTATCTGTTAAGCAAGCTGATTCTCCTGAACAACTTATGCGCTCACGATTCAGTGCTTATGTTATTAAAAATGCAGAATATGTTTATCAAACCTACGCAAAAGAAAAACAAGCTGAAAATCCGGTTAAAGAAATCAATGATTTTGCTAACAGCTGTCGATTTATAAATCTTGATGTAATTGGGTCAAGCCATGATGGAGATACCGGCACTGTAGAATTTAAAGCCCAATATTTTTATCAAAACTTATTTTGTGAGCTTCACGAAAAATCGCAGTTTATTAAAGAAAACACTCAATGGCGTTATTTAGATGGCACTATATATCCTGTTGAAGATATTAAAGTGGGCAGAAATGATGACTGCCCATGTGGTAGCAATAAAAAGTACAAAAAATGTCATAGCGTGTAATAAATAATCTTATTTAATATTTATCACCTACAAGGTGTTTTTAAGTGGCAAAGTGATTTATTAGCTAGCTAAACTTAAAAACACACTTGGTTACGACCTTGCATTTTGGACTCATACATTTTTTCATCTGCGATCTGCAAGGTGTTTTTGTTATTTACGTACGGTTGTAGGGTTGCACCGCCAATACTAATAGTCACAAAGTCATATTCTGAATATCTGTGTAATATTCCTAAATCGACCACATTTTGTTTAATTTTATCAGCAACACAAATCGCACCTTTAGTGCTTGTATGCGGTAGAACAACTACAAACTCTTCGCCGCCGTAACGCGCAACAAAATCGGTTGGCCTTTGCAAACTATTAGTAATAGTTTGTGCAACAAGGTTTAAAACCGTATCGCCTTGCACATGACCATAAAGATCGTTGTATTGCTTAAAGTAGTCTATATCGATGAGTAATAGTGCATAGTCGACTTTTTCTCGTAAGGCGCTTCGTTCCATTTTAGAAAAATGCGCATCAAAATAACGACGATTGAATACCTTTGTTAAATCATCTAGAAATACTTTTTGATTGAGTAAGTCATGTTGCAGTTTCATCGTAATATGGGCGCGCACTCTTCTATATAAAGTTTCCGAGTTAGTTGGTTTCTTTATAAAATCTACAGCCCCTGCTTCCCAGCACTCTTCTTCTTGATTTTCAGATGAGGTTACAAAAATAACGGGGATATCTTGTGTTTCAGATATATTTTTTAATTTTAGACATGTTTCAATACCACTCATTCCTTCCATATTAATATCGAGTAGTATTATATCTGGCGGATTATGTTTACAAATTTCAATCGCATCCTCACCACAGCTCGTTGTTGTTACACTAAAATGCTCTGATAATATTTTTTTTAATACAATTAAGCTTAATAGCTGATCGTCAACGACAAGTACCTTAGAGCTCTTTAAGCTTAATTTCAATTGGTGGTCAGAGTAATTTATCGGCATGGTACAACTGTTTTGTTTTTTTAATTAAACACACCCTATATCACTACATTTTGTTATGCAAATGTTAATAAAGTAAAATTCTACTTATTGGTTACTAATAAAAATGATTTATGGTGAATCTTTAATGCATAAAAACAAAAAATGAGCCACTTGGGCTCATTTTAAAACTTCGAACACTTAATTAAATTAGGTGTTATTCGTCATCATCTAAATCTAACTGTTGACGTTGAGCAGGTCGAGCTAAAATCTCTACATAGAAAGAGGTCAAACCTTGCTTTTCAATTTCGCCAATTTGGTTACTTAATTCAGCAACGTGCACAACTTGCGCATCTTCAGCTGTGTTACCAAACTTACAGTCAAATGCCCAATAGTCAGCATCTTCAGGTAGCGTTTTATTACGCTCTCTTTTCAAATATTTTTTCACTTCGTGCTTTGCAGCATCAACCATACGAGGGTATTTGATTTTCTCGTGATTTAGCGTGAATGTTTTCTTCATTACGTTCCTAATTACCTTGGTTTAATGATAATGGCATTTCATGTCATACCATTTGACGCCATTATAGCAATTGCATTTAATTTTTGGATGCTTTTTTTTCATTAAATCAATTATTAGCAAATATATAAAGCAGACCCGTTGTAAAGCATATATTAACTGGTGATTATTACAATCATATATCACACCGCAATGAGCTGAAGTGGTTGATGTATTGCATCATTATTAAGGCTGTCGTAAAAAGCAGCTGCATCTATAGGAGGATTGGCTAGTTGGGTTTGTTCGCTTTTAATTCTTCTTCTGACGGCAAGCTCACAGTTATCTATTATATTAAGTGGAATATGCTTGTCATCATTTCTAATCGCAAGTGGTTCAGGGCTTAAGCATTGTCTTAACTTAATACTTGTCATACCGCAGCGCGCTCCTTCTTGAGATATTAATGATGCATTAAATTGTCCAACCAACATATTATATTCATCAGGGGCTAAAAGTTGCTTTGGACCTGCGCCAAATTGCTTTCTTAACGCCTCTTCTTCTATAACTAAATTATCTATTTCAGTTTTTGGTAAATGAAATTGACTAAAGTCGAGTGCGTCATGTGACAGCATCGCTAATAATAGTGCAAATTCGCCACGGCGATTTTCATGCACACTATTATTGAGTCTACTGTTTAACTGACTCTCTGTGATTAACAAATCATCTATTTGCATAGTCTTTAGCCGATTGTGGTAACTGATAGATATTTATCGGCTTTATTTCAATTTTCTTTAGCTTTTTTCTTTACTTAAATACGCAATTTGCTATTATCAGCGCCGTTGCATTGGAGGGGTTCCCGAGCGGCCAAAGGGATCAGACTGTAAATCTGACGGCTCAGCCTTCGCTGGTTCGAATCCAGCTC
>NZ_JBEOOQ010000072.1:0-4804 GCF_040309305.1 Pseudoalteromonas sp. RB2-MNA-CIBAN-0110
TGAATTTATGGCGCAAAGTGGGTTCGATACCTACATTGCGGACAACCAATTTAGAAAACGAAATCCATTGTTTAAAGCCAGCGAAACATACGAAACAGAGCAAGAAAAGCGCCGACTAAAACGCAGCAAAGGCAAGCCACGATTATTTACCTCAGATGATTTTCATTATAATGAAGCAACCCAAATTTGCCGCTGCCCCGCAGGCAATGCAATGTGGCGAAGCGGGATAAATGTAAAAAGTCACAATCAGCAATACACGCGATTCTGTGGTTATTTAAAAGACTGTAAAACGTGCCCGCTACAGCAGCAATGCATGCGAAAGCCACCCATTAAAACGGGGCGACAAGTACAGTTTATAAATAATGAATCACGCAAAAAGCTGAGCTATGTAGACAAAATGAAAGTAAAAATAGACAGCCCCATAGGTCGACGACAATATAGCAAACGACTCGGGTGTATTGAGCCAGTGTTCGGGAACATTACAGTGAATAAAGGCATGAATAAATTGACCTTACGGGGTCAAACGAAAGTGAATGCGCAATGGCAACTGTATTGTCTTGTTCATAATATAGAAAAGCTGCAAAACACGATGCATTAAGAAGGGTAAGCCCTTTTACCCTAAATAAAAGCCACTCAACCACCCTTAATCCCTTCCAAAACGTCAATTAAAACAATATCAAACACTTCAATATTCTGCGTAAAAATACAGTAATCAATTGAACCAAAATAGGAACTCAGCTATGGTTTGTTTATCAATAAAAACAAATTTAAAAACGAGTTAATCTACAGGCTCGTTATGTGTTTTTCAAACTATGAGTAAATTTAAAGTTTTATTAATCCCTGTAGCTACTTTACTAGGAGCGCTATTAGGTTATTTTCTAGCACCGCCACAACCACTTTATCCCTTTGCAGGTGAAAAGCATGAACTTGAACTCATTTACTATATTGAGCTTCATATAATCATTTATTTAGGTTTCTTTTCAGCATGCATTACATTTTTATCTTCTAAGCTCCTCAATACTTCCATAAGTTTAGCCATCGGTTCATTAATTTCAGTTGGTTTATTTATTGGCGCAATAGGTGATTTAAGGAGCGGAGCTATACCTTATTACAGTTTTCGCGAAATAGTTGTATATGTTGTTGGTTGTATTTCTTGGTATGGAATAGTTTATTTGTTCAGTAGCTTTTCCAATAAAAACAAAGTGGTATAAACACATAACAAGCCAACTAAGCAGGACTATAGCTAGGGAAAGTATGCAGAAAATTTTAGTTTTAGCGGTTTTTTTAGTTTCTGGTTTTGTGAAAGCAGAATCTGATCCTTGTGAGTCAACCCATTACCCAGTTAAATGGGAATCTGAATTAGAATCTGGCAAACCAGACACCCATCCTAAATTTTGCACTTTTCGAAGTTAGAGGCTAGCCTTTGCGTAGTGTAAAAAGTAAGCAGGTGCGACATGGCAATAGCAAGAAAGCGTCAAATAAGTCTGGTTGATACAAAATATTACCATTGTATTTCGCGTTGCGTACGTCGTGCATTTTTATGTGGCGAAGACCGTTTTACAGGTCAATCTTACGAGCATCGTAGAGGTTGGGTTGAAGATAAGTTACTTATGCTCGCAAAAATATTTTGTATTGATGTATGTGCTTATGCCGTAATGAGTAACCATACCCATTTAGTACTGTATGTAGATGATAAGAAAGCAAATAGGCTGAATGATAAAGCGATTGTTATTCGCTGGCATAAACTCTGTAAAGGCACCGTACTTACGCAAAAATATGCACAAGGTGAAAAGCTAAGTAAAGTTGAACTCATCTTTTTCAACCAAACGGTTAAACAATACCGCGAACGCCTAGCAAGTATCAGCTGGTTTATGCGGCTCTTAAATGAAGACATTGCGCGCAGAGCAAATAAAGAAGATAACTGCACTGGTAGGTTCTGGGAGGGTAGATTCAAATCGCAGGCATTACTAGATGAAGCAGCACTTGCAGCGTGTATGGCCTATGTCGATTTAAATCCCATTAGAGCTAAAATGACTAACACACCGGAGGAGTCAAAGCATACCAGTGTACAAAAGCGTTTAACATGCGCAGCAGAAGGTAAACAACCAAAACAGTTACTACGTTTTGCTGGTATGCCTCGTCGGATTATGCCCAAAGGGCTGCCGTTTGAGCTTAAATCGTACCTTGAACTTGTTGAGCTAACAGGGCGAATAATACGAGAGGATAAGCGTGGGCATATTGATAACATGAACCTACCTTTGTTAGAAAGGCTTAATATCTCCCCAGAGAACTGGTTAAAACTGACTACGCAATTTACGCGCGTATTTCATGGTGCAGTAGGCAGGCCCACTTCACAAGCAAGTTACTGTGAAAACTTAAAGCGGAAACGGCGATCAAATATTAGCAACTGCGAAAAGCTACTCGCATAATACTTAAGCTACTCAGTAAAACCATTCAGTAAACATTAAAACTGCAATTATGTAGTTATTATCATGCGTGTAATTCAGGTTTTAACGTCCTAATGACTTATTTAATGGATGAAATAAAAGTAACCCAATATTAAAAGATAAATTCTCAACCTAAAAGTGAATAGCCAGATTAAAAATAGAGTGGCTGTCTCGTTTAGTTGCTGTGAAAATTTAAAGCGTAAACGGCGATCAAATATTAGCAATTGCGAAAAGCTACTCGC
Source organism: Pseudoalteromonas sp. RB2-MNA-CIBAN-0110 (assembly GCF_040309305.1). Taxonomy (NCBI): domain Bacteria; kingdom Pseudomonadati; phylum Pseudomonadota; class Gammaproteobacteria; order Alteromonadales; family Pseudoalteromonadaceae; genus Pseudoalteromonas; species Pseudoalteromonas sp. RB2-MNA-CIBAN-0110. Next base: position 2,690 of record NZ_JBEOOQ010000072.1, read on the forward strand.
ATAAAACTTAAGCTACTCAGTAAAACTATTCAGTAATAAATCACAACTGCATTATGCTGTTATTTTCATGCGTGTAATTTAGCTTTAATAGGGCTAATTACTTATTTAACGGATGAAATAAAGTGACCCACTCATAAAAGATAAATTTTGAACTTGAAGAGCGAATTTTTTGGTATAGTTTTGTTTGTTCAATTAAAGTGGCTGTCTAGTTTAGTTTTTGCGCACTGAATAAAAATAATTTTCAGTTAACTAATTGTTTACAGGTGTTTATTTGATGGTTAAGATAAATGCATTGTAATATATAGACATTTGTCGGTTTATAAAACGACAAATGTCGTAGACAAAATTGTTAGCTTTTTCAGGATGCTCTAGCAATATTGTTATTTCAATATACAAAGGATATGTATGGCTGTACCAATACAATCAATTGAAGAATCATTAAGTGTTGCTCATGTAGGTGCTATTGTTTCAAAAGCAGGTGCGACATTTAATTTAGTGCCTCATGATTATGGGGTTGATGTATCAATAAGAAATATCCAGCCTTTTAATGGTAAATTAATGGATCTTGGGACTTCATTTGATTGCCAGTTAAAATCAACAATCAATTGGTCTGAAAAAGACGGCCATATTGTTTATGATGTAGAAATTGATACATATAACAAATTAATATTTAGAGAAAATAATTCTTCCATACCTTGTTTATTAGTTGTTTTATGTTTGCCTAGAGATGAATCCCAATGGTTAACCTTTACAGATAAAGGGCTACTATTACAAAAAAGTTGTTATTTTTATCATTTAAAAGGCGATCTTAATAAAAACAAAAAGCAAGCTAGAATTAAGATACCTGTAGAGAACCTTTTAACCCCTGAAGCTGTTCAACAACTTATCGTTAAAGTTAAATTAGGAGAGTTACAGTGAATTTAATTAATATTAACTCTCCAATATTGAAAACTATCAACCTTGAAAGCCTTAATTCTTTTTTATCTTTGAAGGGCTGGACAAGAAGCTCTGATGTTTATTTAGATAAAAATACTATTTACAGTAGCCCTAAAAATCCTTTAGGCGAAAGTATTGAAATTTTAGTGCCCAACTCTTCAACCTTTATTGATTATTACAATCGTTTAGCTGATGTAATTAACACTCTTTCCTTCTATTATGATCAAGATACAAGTGATGTGATTAGAAGTATATCTTCATGTTTTACTGATATATTCCAGACTCGAATAATAGATACAGGACTATTTGAAAATAGCCTACCAATCGATGAAGTTTATCGTGAAATTGGTGGGATTAGATCATTATTTTTATATGGGGCATCATCAGAAGTTACTCCTTCAAGGCATTTTGATAATCCATTATCTAGAAGTCAAAAGTTTATTGAAAACTGTCGTTTTGGGCACACTTTTAAAGGTAGTTTTGGTTTTACGGTGGAACTTCCAATCATAAAAGCTCGTGAAGAACGAGATCTATTTGAAATACCTTTTGAACGAAAGGTAAACGAAAGAATAGCTAGAGGGCTAAACCTTATATCGCAAGCTGTAAAATCTGATAATGCAGATATTTTAGTTGATGCTTACAACACAGCTTTTAATTCTAAAATGTGTGATGCACTTTTAAATATATCAAATCAAGCTTCTAAATCTGTTGAGTTATCATTTAATTGGGCAAAGGAAGTAGATTTATCTGAAGATATTCGTAACTTCAAAAGTATCATTTTAACTGAAGCTCACTATGATGTTATTTCGTATGCCTCGAGTAAATTGAAAGAAGTTCCTCCTGAAGATAAGCTTGTAATGGGGAAAATAATAAATTTACACTGTAATAACAATCCAGTGGATGAATCTATTACAAAAAGCATTATCATCAAATATATTGATGATAATAGTTCAAAGCTCGATGTTAAGGCTACTTTAAACTCACATGACTACAAACTTGCTTGTAAAGCTCATATTGAGGGCGTAGATATAACTATAAACGGTAAGCTTGAAAGAACAGGTGGACAATGGACTTTAACTGATATTAAGTCAGTAAAAGTCAAAAGCTAACAACACGCCCTGAGGTGGACGACTAGTAAAATTTAGCTATTAACTGCAAATTTTAAAAGTGGTGAGCCTC
>NZ_JBEOOQ010000073.1:0-4646 GCF_040309305.1 Pseudoalteromonas sp. RB2-MNA-CIBAN-0110
AAGTGCACAAAAAAAGCCAGGAGCAAAAGCTACTGGCCTTCAATTAAAACCGTCAACGTATTTTAGGACGGGACATGTAAATTAGATGATATAAATTACAACAATGCTTTTAGTTTATATAATAAATCGTGCGCTTGGCGTGGCGATAAATTATCAGGGTCGATAGCGCTTAATTGTTCTTCTACTTCTGAAGGTGTATTTTGAGCAACTTCATTATTAAAAGTAAAGGCTTGTTGCTCAGTATTTGGTGCAGTAACGCTTTGATGATTTTCAAGTAACTTAAGTTTTTGCTTTGCTTGTGCAATAACAGCTTTTGGCACACCCGCAAGAGCAGCTACCTGTAAGCCAAAGCTCTTGCTTGCTGCGCCATCAAGTACTGTATGCATAAAGGCGATTGTATCGTTATGCTCTATTGCATCAAGGTGCACGTTTACCAGGCCTGTTGTTTGTTCAGCAAGTTCTGTTAACTCAAAGTAGTGCGTAGCAAATAATGTTTTAGCTGATATTTTTGACGCTAAATGATCGGCTGTTGCATACGCAAGCGAGAGCCCATCGTAGGTACTTGTACCGCGACCAATTTCATCCATTAACACTAAAGACTGCGCCGTGGCATTATTTAAAATAGTCGCTGTTTCGGTCATTTCTACCATGAAGGTTGAGCGACCTGATGCTAAATCATCGCTAGCACCAATACGTGTAAATATGCGATCAATATTACCTATTTTAGCGCTGTCTGCAGGTACGTAACTGCCAATGTGAGCCATTAGTACAATAAGTGCTGTTTGGCGCATATAGGTTGATTTACCGCCCATGTTTGGACCCGTAATAATCAACATTTTACGTTGGCTGTTTAATTCAACAGGGTTAGCAATAAACGGTTCTTTCATTACTTGTTCAACAACAGGGTGACGACCTTGTTTAATGCTTATATTGTCGTTATCGCATAGTTCTGGTTTTGCATAATTGAGTGCAAATGCACGTTCGGCCAAGTTATTTAATACGTCTAAATCGGCCAGTGCTGCTGCCATCATTTGCAGCTGTTCAATATGTGGAGCGATAAATCTGAACAGCTCTTCGTATAGTTGCTTTTCAAGCGCTAAGGCTTTTGATTGGCTACCAAGTACTTTATCTTCGTGCTCTTTAAGCTCAGGAATAATATAGCGTTCGTTATTTTTGAGCGTTTGGCGACGAATGTAGTCGGCTGGCACTAAGTGGGCATTGGCGCGGCTTACTTCAATAAAAAAGCCATGTACGCGGTTATAACCAATTTTAAGCGTACTAATACCCGTGCGTTCGCGTTCACGTAACTCTAGTTGATCAAGTACATCGGTTGCACCTTTACTTAAGTTACGCCACTCATCTAGTTCGCTGTTGTAACCAGGGGCGATAACGCCACCATCACGAATAAGTACCGGTGGGTTTTCTATCACTGCACGTTCTAATAACTCTTGTAAATCAGGGAGCTCAGGCGAGTGCTTGATAATACCTGTAATACGAGGATCGTTAGCATCACCTAGCAAAGTGTGTAGTGGCGCAAGTGCTTGTAATGCGCTGCGAAGACGAGTTAAATCGCGCGGGCGAGCTGTGCATAAAGCTAGGCGTGCAATAACTCGCTCTACATCACCAATCTCTTTTAATGATTCGTGTAATTCACCGCACAGTTGTACATCTAAAATAGCGCTAATTGCATTTAAGCGTGAATTTAGCTCGTCTTTATTACGTACAGGTGTATGAATACGGCGCTTAAGTAAACGAGAGCCCATAGGTGTTGCTGTTTTATCAAGCACTTGGGCAAGTGTATTTTCAAACCCACCTGATAAATTAACGGTAAGTTCTAAATTTTTACGGGTTGCGGCATCTAAAATAACAGCGTGTTCGTTGTGCTCAAGCGTAATTGCACGAATATGTGGCAGTGCAATACGTTGTGTATCTTTTACGTATTGCATTAAACAACCGGCAGCAACAAGCGCGCTGTGGGCTTTATCAACACCAAAACCTACTAAATCTTTAGTACCAAACTGATCGCATAATAAGTGCTGAGCCGTATCTAAGTCGAACTCCCACTCTGGGCGGCGGCGGGCACCTTTTATATGCTCAATTAAATGAAAGTTTTCAAAGCTTTCGCTATACAGAAGTTCTGCCGGAGCTAAGCGCTGAATAGTTGAGCTAAAGGCTTCGTCGGTGTTAACCTCTACAACGTTAAAGCGACCAGAGTTAATATCAAGGTACGCGATACCGTACAGACCTTTTTTACTTTGCCAAACGCTGGTAAGGAGGTTGTCTTGTCGTTCTTGTAAAAGCGCTTCGTCAGAAATTGTACCAGGTGTAACTATACGAACAACTTTACGATCGACAGGACCTTTACTGGTTGCAGGGTCACCAACTTGCTCACAAATAGCCACTGATTCACCCATTTGAACTAAGCGTGCTAGGTAGTTTTCTACTGCATGATAAGGCACGCCCGCCATAGGGATAGGATCGCCACCGGCTTTACCGCGATGTGTTTGCGAAATATCGAGTAATTGAGCGGCGCGTTTAGCGTCATCAAAAAAGAGTTCGTAAAAATCGCCCATACGATAAAACAATAAAATATCGCGATGCTCTGATTTTATTTTTAGATACTGCTGCATCATAGGGGTTTGTTGTTTTATAGTGTGTGGTGCATAAAGATCAAACGACATGTATTTACCCAAAGGCTGAATATGGAATTACATCAAGAGATTAAAACACTTGCTGCGCAATTAGGCGCTATTTTAACGGATAAATGCTTATGGATCACTAGTGCTGAGTCATGTACTGGTGGCGGAGTGAGTTATGCCCTTACAGATACGCCCGGAAGCTCTGCTTATATTGACCGTGCATTTGTGACTTACAGCAACCAAGCAAAGCAAGATTTGCTAAATGTAAGTGCAAGCACATTAGCAAAGTACGGTGCTGTGAGCGAGCAGACAGTACGTGAAATGGCACTAGGTGCAATTAAGGCAACAAACGCAAATATATCGATAGCTGTATCGGGTATTGCAGGACCTGGCGGGGCAACAGAAGGTAAACCTGTGGGACTTGTGTGGTTTGGCATACAAATTAATGACAAAGTACTGACCTTTAAACAAGTATTCTCTGGCGATAGGGCTCAAGTTAGACTGCAAGCTATTGTATTTGCATTGAAAAGTGTAATAGATGAGATAAAATAAAAAAATTAGCTTGATACTGTGATTTCATACAGTATACTTGATTCCATTAGCTGGATTTGGAGAATAAAATGAACGATAACAAACAAAAAGCGTTGGACGCTGCACTATCACAAATTGAACGTCAATTTGGTAAAGGCTCAATTATGAAATTGGGTGATAACAAAGCGTTAAACATTGAATCTGTATCTACAGGCTCATTAGGTATTGATATTGCTTTAGGCATAGGTGGTTTACCTATGGGACGTATTGTTGAAGTATACGGACCTGAGTCATCTGGTAAAACAACGCTTACTTTACAAGTTATCGCAGAAGCACAAAAAGAAGGCAAAACATGTGCCTTTATTGATGCAGAGCATGCTCTAGATCCAGTATATGCCCAGAAATTGGGTGTAAATATAGATGAATTATTTGTATCTCAACCAGATACTGGTGAGCAAGCACTAGAAATTTGTGACATGTTAGTACGCTCAAGCGCGGTAGACGTTGTTGTAATTGACTCGGTTGCTGCACTAACACCAAAAGCTGAAATTGAAGGCGACATGGGCGACTCGCACATGGGCTTACAAGCACGTTTAATGTCGCAAGCATTACGTAAGCTTACTGGTAACATTAAACGCTCTAACACGTTATGTATTTTCATTAACCAAATCCGTATGAAAATTGGTGTTATGTTTGGTAACCCAGAAACAACAACGGGTGGTAATGCACTTAAGTTTTACGCATCGGTACGTATTGATATTCGTCGTATTGGTTCTGTTAAAGAAGGCGATGAAGTTGTTGGTAACGAAACTCGCGTTAAAATTGTTAAAAACAAAGTAGCGCCGCCGTTTAAACAAGCTGAATTTATCATCATGTATGGTGAAGGTATTTCTAAGCAAGGCGAGCTAATTGACCTAGGCGTTAAGCATAAAATTGTTGAAAAAGCAGGTGCTTGGTATAGCTACTGTGGCAACAAGGTTGGCCAAGGTAAATCTAACTCAATTAAGTTTTTGAAAGAAAACCCAGAAATTGCAGATGAGATTGAAGGCAAGTTACGCGAAATGCTTTTATTAAAAGCAACTATTGAACCAGATGATGGTGAAGATAAGTTGGGCGATGACGCTGACCTTTAACAGCCTCAAATGAGTTTTTAAGCTTGATTTGACCCGAGCTTTAAAAAGCGTTAATCAGTAATGATTAGCGTTTTTTTGTTATTAAAAACTTAAAGTAGATAACCTGAGCTCTGGATAATAAATCTATCTCGAGCAGCTATTTTCAGCGCTAACTGCGTTGAATTTACTTGCAATAGGCCAGCTATTGACGCGTAAATTCGCCTTGTTTCCACTGAAAATCTCTGGCTAGAGAAAATAAATTTAAATACCACTATGATTCAATACGTTAGTAAATCTCTTAACCAGAGTTCATATATGGTCTCCTCCAGTATTGCAAGGTGTCATTCAACGATAGCAGGGACAG
>NZ_JBEOOQ010000074.1:0-4466 GCF_040309305.1 Pseudoalteromonas sp. RB2-MNA-CIBAN-0110
TAAAAGCTTGTAACCTGCGCGAATAGAAGTGTTTATACCAAGTTTAGAGTATGACTTGTTGCTCATGTTAGAAGCACTGTTTCTGATTGTTTTTATTATTTTAGCTTCTAAGCTCTTCTCTAAAAGCGCAGCGTCTCTAAACCTCTTTGTGAATTAATCACTTTAGGTCTTAACTCTACGGTAGAGCAGAGTTTGTAGAGCGCAGTAAAGCTTCTAATTACACAACAAACATAACCTTTAAAAACAAAAAAAGGGCCAAGGCCCTTTTTTATGATGTTGCGCCTAATCATACAGGCCAAATACTTAGTGCTTAAACAACTTCACCAGCTACTATAGTATTAAAGCTGTCGTTGTCATGTAAGCTTGCAAATGCGCTCTCATGTAATAGCTCATTACGTAAATTTGGAGAGTATTCAAGTGCCATTTTAATGTCGGCTAATGCATCAGCATGCTTATGTGTTAGCGCATAAGCACATGCTCGTTGCCAATAGGCATAACCATAGACACTATCTATATCAATGGCTTGATTACACAGCTCAATGGCTTGCGCTGTTTCATTTATTTCTAATAACGCATCGGCCTTATAAGCAATGGCTTCAACATCCTCTGGTTTACGTTTTAAAATCTCATCAAATATTTCAATTTTATTAGCAAAATCACTTTCCAAATTGGCACGCATCCATAACGAATGAACCTCGTTGGTAACTGATATGCGCTCTTGGTTACTGAGTATTTCTTCTGAGCGTACGCGTAGTTTTTCTTCAAGAATTTTTAATCGGTCTTCATACTCGTCAGTAATTACACTTACACGTGTATTTACAATATCTTCTACTTTGTTTTTAACATCACGTAGTGAGTTCCAGCCCACTAAAACCAAAATAGAAGCCGTAGCGGTAATTATAAAAAATACATTATTAATAGTGTCGGTAGTGTACGTTAATGCGCGATCTGCAGTATCAAGCTGTGCATGAGTAACTTGCTTAGTTACATCCTCACGGAGTTTTTGTTGATCTTGCCTTACGGCTTTTAGCTCGTCGAGTATGTAGCGCTCCATTAGCGGTTTAAACATAGACTCTTTAAGTTGTTTGAGGGCTTGTTGCTCTTGTTGTGCTGTAGGGGCTGCTGGTTTTTGTTCAGCAGAATTTACTATGCCCGAAAAAAAAGTTAAACAAACAAAAAGTGTAGATAGGTAATAACGCATCGGTACGCCTAATTAAATTAATTACTGTAATAACTTTAACATGCAGGGCTGAATGGCACTAGGGCGCGTTGACTTTTCAGGATTAAAATTGACCTAATTTAGATAGGAGCAATAGTTGTAAGAATTTTTTAGCCTAGTGAGCTTAGCAATAATAGGGTAAAGCATGATCATTTTGCTAATACTTAGGTGGTTTTAGGAAAAAATAGGCAAAAAAAACCAGCTCAATATGAGCTGGCAAAAACTGCTTAAAACAACAATATGTCGTAGGGATTCACAGGAGAACAACTTCATACTAACTGAATCTTTATGAACAAATACTTAATTCAATTCAATTAGTTAAAAAATAAGAATACTCAAAGTATTCGGTTTATAAAGTAAAGGTGCATTGGGCTTAAGTAATACACCTTTATAATTATAACTATATAACTACAATTTCATGGTGAAGGGGGGTATTCCAATGTGCGCTTTAAATAAATTAAAGCCACTTTCAAACCCTTCACATACCATTACGCCGAAATTTTTCAATTCGATCACAGGTCTAGTAAAAAGGTTAAGGTTAATTCACTAATTTGTTTTTTTATCTTACGTAATACCTTACACGAGCGTCATCAAATTTATTTTTACTATTATTTTGAATGTAATTACAAAGCTATTGTTAAATACATCATTAGCAAAAGGCCAATCAAAAATATAAATTGGAGCAATCGTTTTAAATAGTATGTTGAGGCTGGCGTAGCATAATTTATGCGCCTATATTAAGGATACGTAAGTGTTTAGGCAGGCACACTAAATAATAAGTAAGCCGATTAAATAAAAATAACCGTTACTTTTTAAAAAGTTATAAATACATAAACAACAATACTGATTGATTAAGTATTTTACTTTTCTATTATAAGGATTCCAGAATGAGCAACCCTAAAGCAGGCCAATGTCCGGTCATGCACGGCAGTAATACTAAAACGTCTAATCCCAATACTGATTGGTGGCCAAATGCCCTAAACTTAGACATTCTTCATCAGCACGACACCAAATCAAATCCATACAATAGCGACTTTAATTACGCTGAAGCATTTAAATCAATCGATCTTGACGCGCTAAAAACAGACGTAAAAAGCTTAATGACCGATAGCCAAGATTGGTGGCCAGCCGATTGGGGACATTACGGCGGTTTAATGATTCGTTTAGCATGGCACTCAGCGGGTTCATACCGTTTAGCCGATGGTAGAGGGGGCGGTGGTACAGGTAATCAACGTTTTGCGCCACTAAATTCATGGCCAGATAACGGTAACCTCGACAAAGCGCGCCGTTTACTTTGGCCAATAAAGAAAAAATACGGTAACAAGCTTTCATGGGCCGACTTAATTATTTTAGCGGGCAACATGGCATACGAATCAATGGGTTTAAAAACCTTTGGTTTTGCCGGCGGCCGAGAAGATATTTGGCACCCTGAAAAAGACGTTTACTGGGGAGCTGAAAAAGAATGGTTAGCGCCAAGTGACGGTCGTTACGAAAGTGTAGACAAACCAGATACCATGGAAAATCCATTAGCCGCAGTACAAATGGGCTTAATTTATGTAAACCCTGAAGGTGTAAATGGTATCCCTGATCCGCTTAAAACAGCGGCCCAAATTCGCGAAACTTTTGCACGTATGGCAATGGACGACGAAGAAACCGCTGCATTAACGGTAGGCGGGCACACAGTAGGTAAAGCGCACGGTAATGGCAAAGCAGAAAACTTAGGACCAGAACCAGAAGCAGCTGACGTACACGAGCAAGGCCTTGGTTGGAATAACACTACAACACGTGGGATTGGCCGCGATACAGTTACATCAGGTGTAGAGGGCGCATGGACTACGCACCCAACACAATGGGACAACGAATACTGTAAGCTTTTATTAACCTACGAATGGGAACTCACTAAAAGCCCAGCAGGCGCTCATCAGTGGGAGCCTATTAATATTAAAGAAGAAGACAAACCTGTCGATGTAGAAGATTCATCAATTCGTTTAAACCCAATGATGACAGATGCTGATATGGCCATGAAAGTGGACCCAACGTACCGTAAAATTATTGAGCGTTTTTATAACGACTTTGACTACTTTTCAGACGTGTTTGCACGTGCCTGGTTTAAACTAACTCACCGCGATTTAGGTCCTAAATCATGTTACTTAGGTGCCGACGTACCAAGCGAAGACTTAATTTGGCAAGATCCAATTCCAGCCGTTGATTACACATTAACAGACGACGAAATTAGCAATCTAAAAACCACATTATTAAATTGTGGTGTTAGTGCCGCTGATTTAATAAATACAGCTTGGGATAGCGCACGTACTTATCGTGGTTCTGATAAACGTGGCGGCGCAAATGGTGCACGCATTCGTTTAGCACCGCAAAAAGATTGGCAAGGTAATGAGCCAGAACGTTTAGCATCAGTACTTAGTGCGCTTGAAAAAGTGCAGGCTGGCTTGAGTAAACCTGTTAGCATCGCCGACTTAATTGTTTTAGGTGGTACAGCTGCTATCGAACAAGCAGCAAAACAAGCCGGTGTTGATGTAAACGTGCCGTTTGCTCCAGGACGTGGAGATGCAACAGATGAAATGACTGATGCGGAATCGTTTGATGTACTAGAACCAATCCACGATGGTTTTAGAAACTGGCTGAAAAAAGATTACGCAGTGTCAGCGGAGGAGTTATTACTAGAGCGCAGCCAACTAATGGGATTAAGTGCACCAGAAATGTCGGTACTTATTGGTGGGATGCGAGTACTAGGTACTAACTATGCTGGCAGCGAACACGGCGTATTTACAAATAGCGTAGGCTCATTAACCAACGACTTCTTTGTAAACTTAACTGACATGTCAAACCGTTGGGAGCCAACTCAAAAAGGTTTATACAATATAGTAGACCGTAAAAGTGGCACTACTAAATGGACTGCAACACGCGTTGATTTAGTATTTGGATCAAACTCTATATTGCGCGCACTTGCTGAGTTTTATGCACAAGACGACAACAAAGAGCGCTTTGTACATGACTTTGTAAATGCATGGGTAAAAGTAATGAACGCAGACAGATTCGATCTTAAATAATCTGTACGCTAAATAAAAACGGGGGAGTAATAATTTACTCCCCCGTTTTTGCATATAGTCCCGGTCAGTATTACTTATAAAATATTGTAATTTATCTAAGTCATGTCCCGTCCTAAAATACGTTGACGGTTTTAATTGAAGGCCAGTAGCTTTTGCTCCTGGCTTTTTTTGTGCACTTG
>NZ_JBEOOQ010000075.1:0-3502 GCF_040309305.1 Pseudoalteromonas sp. RB2-MNA-CIBAN-0110
TTAAAGAACGTTTTGAGTCGCTTTAGCGTCTCAAGGGATGCGAATAATACACCCTTTATTTTTCGAGTCAACACTTAATTTTAAACTTTCTTTTGGAAGATTTAAAACCGAAGTTTTATTTAACTCTCTGAGTAGTTCGCTCCTCGCTATGCGTTGGCGTTTCCCGTCTCAGTGGGGTCGCATTATAGGGAGATCCGAAAACAGATCAACCCTTTTTTTAAGAAAACTTGAAATAATGTGCTGTTCGCTGAGTATTTGAGCTAAACACGTTAAAAACACAACATAACTAGCAAATTATTAACAACTAAAGGTGTTTAAACTTCACAAATATTAAAAGTGAGCTTAAACGATCTTCATATAAAGACTTACACCCCATATGATCAATACGATCGTTAATGAAAGTGTTACGGCTGCAGATCCCATATCTTTGGCTCTACCTGACAATACATGCAATTCTGTACTTACTCGATCTGTTAATGCTTCAATGGCAGAGTTTAGCAATTCAACTATTAGAATAATAAGCAGTGAGCTAATTAGTATTGCCCAGTGTAATAATGATGAAGCAAGCCAAAATGAAGTGGGGAATAATATAAGGCTTAGTAATAGCTCTTGTCTAAATGCAGCTTCTTCTTTAAATGCTGCTTTAAAGCCAAGATAGGAGCAATAGGTTGCTTTGAAAACGCGTTTGAGGCCTAAGCCATTTGGTTTTAATACATCTTTCATTAATAAACTCTATGAATGAAGGTCAAAATAAAGCCCCGCACTGCGAGGCTTTTTATTTATGCTACGCCGTATTGATCACGGTAAGCTTTAACTGAGGCTAAATGCTCGCCCATCGTCCCTTGGTTTTCAAGGTAACTAATAAGGTCTGCTAATTTTACAATAGAGATTACTTTGGTATTAAAGTCGCGTTCAACTTCTTGAATAGCTGATAACTCGGCTTTACCTTTTTCTTGGCGATCTAATGCAATTAAAACACCACTAAGGTCTGCACCATTTTGTGCAATAATTTCCATGGACTCACGAATAGCGGTACCTGCGGTAATTACATCATCAACTAGCATTATTTTGCCATTGAGTTCTGAGCCTACTAATGTACCACCTTCACCGTGTGCTTTTTTCTCTTTACGGTTAAAACAGTACGGTACATCTTTATCATGGTGATCTGCTAATGCAACTGCCGTCGTTGTCGCGATTGGGATACCCTTATACGCGGGGCCAAATAGTACATCGTACTCTATCGCTGAATCTTCTAGTGCTGATGCATAAAAACGACCTAAACGTGCTAAGTCACGACCTGTATTAAACAAACCGGCATTAAAAAAGTAAGGACTTATGCGCCCAGACTTTAAAGTAAACTCACCAAATTTTAATACCTGCTTCTCTAGAGCAAATTCTATAAACTCTTTTTGATAATCTTTCATATCTAGTGGCCTACCTATTTATGCTAATGCTTGCTTTTGTACGTCAATGATTTCACGAATAGAATGTTTAGCTAAAGTAAGTAACTCATCTAGCTCATCAAACGAGAAAGGTTCGCCTTCGGCTGTACCTTGAATTTCTATAATTTTACCTGTTTCGGTTAAAATTACATTCATATCAGTTTCTGCTGCTGAATCTTCAATATATTCTAAATCGCTAATTGCTTGGCCTTTGTATATACCTACTGAAATAGCCGCAATCATATGTTTAAGTGGGTTTGAATTAATCATACCCTTGGCACGCATATGCGTTAGCGCATCAACAAGTGCAACACATGCACCACTTATAGAAGCAGTACGTGTACCGCCATCTGCTTGAATTACATCACAGTCGATAGTGATTGTGTTTTCGCCAAGTGCTTTTAAATCAACAGCAGCACGAAGTGCACGTGCAATTAAACGTTGAATTTCCATAGTACGACCGCCCTGCTTACCACGTGCAGCTTCTCGAGCATTACGCGTATGCGTTGCTCGCGGTAACATACCGTATTCAGCATTGATCCAACCTTTACCCTGACCTTTCATGAAACGAGGAACGCCCGATTCGACAGTAGCTGTACAAAGTACTTTGGTGTTACCAAACTCAACAAGTACTGAGCCTTCAGCATGCAAAGTATAATTACGTGTAAATGTAACAGGTCTAATTTGGTTAGGTGTTCTTTCGCTTGGACGCATTGACGATCCCCTTAATTCAGAATTTGCGACATTATAAGTGTATGTGGGTATAGATACCATGCTGATTTAAATAAATAGCTGTATGCAAAATATTCAGTGTATTAAATTTTCCCTAGAGCTTAAGCGGTGTTACGGTATAATCATCGTAATATTGTATTTATAAATTTAGGAAAATATCCATGATCCACAGTATGACAGCTTATGCGCGTCGCGAAATAAAAGGCGATTGGGGAACTGGCACTTGGGAAGTTCGTTCAGTGAACCAGCGTTACCTTGAAACATTTATTCGCGCACCAGAGCAATTTCGTGGCATGGAGCCAGTTATTCGTGAGCGTTTACGCAAACACTTACAACGCGGTAAAGTTGAGGTTTTTTTAAAGTTTGTAGCAAATCCTGCCCATGTTGGTGAGCTATCAATTAACCAAGCCCTTGCTGAGCAACTTATAAATAGCGCGAAATGGGTTCAACAGCAAAGTAATGGCGACATTAATCCTGTTGATATATTACGTTGGCCTGGTGTTATGGAAGCTGAAGAACTTGATATGGATAGCGTTAATACAGCACTAATTGCTGGTCTTGATCAAGTAATCGAAGATTTTAAATCAGCTCGTGGCGATGAAGGTGCAAACCTTGAAGAAATGATAGCAATCCGCCTTGATGCGATTTTAGAGCAAGTAGAAATTGTAGAAACGCACATGCCTGAGATTGCTAAGTGGCAACGTGAAAAACTGGCTCAAAAGCTAGAAGACTTAACAGCAAACATTGACGAGTCGCGCCTTGAACAAGAACTTATTTATCTTGCTCAAAAACAAGATGTAGCTGAAGAATTAGATCGTTTAAAGTCTCACGTTAAAGAAACTAAAAAAATCCTTAAAAAAGGTGGCGCATGCGGCCGCCGCCTAGATTTTATGATGCAAGAATTTAATCGTGAAGCTAACACGCTAGCATCTAAGTCTATCAATAGTGACATCACTACTGCCGCTGTAGAGTTAAAAGTATTGATTGAACAAATGAGAGAACAGATTCAAAATATTGAATAGTTTTCAGCCAATTATGGCATATTCATAACTTATCAAAACCCGGGCTAGGCTCGGGTTTTTTATTAATACCAATAATATTTTGAATGTTGTTACCAAGCATCTTCGTCTAATGTGAGATTCTCACCTCCAAATCACTCTTTATTTTAGTCATTAAAAAGCCCGACTAAGCTCGGGCTTTTTGGTAACAATTAGCTAGGCTAATAATTACGCTTTGAACGTTACTACAACACACCTACGCCTAAAGTAAGAGCGCCACCTTCATATGACACTTTATTCTAGACATTAAAAAGCCCGAGACTAAGCTCG
>NZ_JBEOOQ010000076.1:0-2899 GCF_040309305.1 Pseudoalteromonas sp. RB2-MNA-CIBAN-0110
TTTCCCTGCGTTACTCAGCGTTTATTATGTACCCATTAAACTTAATGTTTAACCGTTAAGCAATTATATTCAGCCAACCCCAATGACCGCTGATCGCTCTTTGCCGAAGTTCAGCTAAGTGCCATGAGCGGACGGTGGTAACGCCTAAATAACAGGCTAAGTAATGGTTGGCTAAAATTGTGCAGCGAAGCGAAACGTAGCCAACTGTTACGTGTCCTTGTTTATTTTCTTGTTAAGTGCCTATTCTCCATGACAATTTTTAAATTTTTTGCCACTACCACAAGGACATAAATTTTTTCGTTTTAAACCGCCACTTTTATGAGCTGCTTCGTACGCTGAACTTTCAGGGTCGCTAGCACCATAGTAATTGTTTATCACTGTAGTATTCGGTTCTTTATTAGATGACCGCATAGTTTGAATGAAAATAATTAATGTTAAAAGGAAACCTAACATTGAGTAAAACTCACCAGCATTACTAGGGACAAGTAAGTGCGTTAACTCAGAGAGTTCTGGGACTTCGAGTTCAATTGCTTTAACAATATTTTTAGCATCTTTTTTCTCAACTTTTTGTTGTTGAGAAATTATCCCTTTCAATCTTTCTAGTGTGTCAAATGCAACAGCAGGGTTTGTTAAAACATCATAGGCTGATTTAGCAAAATGAATATTTCCCGTATGATCCGTTGTGCAGTCAAGTGTTTCAGCAATTGATCCACAATTAGGACATTTTGATGTATTACCAGTAAAAGAGCTGTTGGTACAGTTAGTAATTTCAATTCCTGAACCAAAAGTTAACCCACATTTCTTGCATACTGCCGGTAAATTTACCACTGAAGCTCCTTAGGCATTTAACGCCCTAATAATGGGCAAAAAATTGTTGGCTAAAATGTTGAGGAACGAAAACAGCCAACTGTTTTTTGTCCTTATTAATTAGCTTGTATGGATAATAAACCCATAAATTAATTAATACTTTAACCAAGTTCGGGTAATGTGAGGCCCAAGCTTTGGCTGCAACCAAAGCCTTTTATACAGTAGTTCGATTGATTGAAGGCTCCTCTATTGAGAGACCGATAACAAGAAAGAACGCTGTATAAACTCCAAGCATTAAACTCGGATAGTCAACGGGGCCTCGAGCCCGAATCGCAAGGCAGAGTCAGAGTCAGAGTCAGAGTCAGCTTATTATGAATACACTCAATAATCAAAATGAAATTAACGTCGGTGTCGATACAGGTAAAACTCAACTCGATATTTACATCCGACCGTTAGATATATATTTCACCGTAGAAAACAATGACGGCGGCATTAAGCACGCTATAAAAACACTAAAAAAGCACCCAATAACGCGTGTTACTATTGAAGCAACTGGGCGCCTTGAACACCCCTTTATTATGGCGTGTGCTCAAGCGAATATCCCTTTCGTTGTTGCTAATCCCGTTAATATTAAACGTTTCGCAGGTGCAATCGGCCAAAAAGCAAAAACAGATAAACTTGATGCGCAACTCATCGCTCATTTTGGTGAAGCAATAAAGCCACCACTTTCTTCTTTAAAGCCAGAGCAGATGCGCTTGATGAGTGATTTACTTTCTAGAAGAAGGCAGTTAATGGATATGCAAACGATGGAGAAAAATCGTTCACAGATAATGCCAAAAACAATATCATCACTAATAAAACCTATCCTAACGGCATTAAAAAATCAGATTGAAAAAGTAGATTTGAAACTACAAAAACTCATCAAAGAATGTGACGAATATAAGGTCAAGAATGACATTATTCAAAGTGTGCCTGGCGTTGGTAATGTTGTCGCGTTTAACTTACTTAGTGACATGCCTGAGCTTGGGTGTGTAAACAACAAAGAGGCTGCATCACTAGTTGGTGTTGCACCATTTAATCGAGAAAGTGGTGCTTATCAGGGTAAACGGATGATACGAGGTGGACGACCGAAAATTAGAACCGCAATGTATATGGCAATGATGTCAGCTATCCAATGTAACCCTAAATTTAAAGCTATTTATCATCGGCTAGTCGCGGCAGGGAAACCTAAAAAAGTGGCTATTATTGCCTGTATAAGAAAGCTTATAGTAATCATAAATTCTATGGTGAGGGATGGTGTCATGTGGGATCCTAAAATGGTTTGAAATTAGGAATTGACACCATAGTCACTTGTTAGGTAACAAATTACACATAAGTTGCAGTTACCTTTTGCTTGAAAACTATTTGAGGCTCACTAGTACTAACAACCTCAACACATTCATCGCCAGTAGAAATTAAATACGACCAGCCATCTTTAGAGTGCATAAAGAAACTTAATGGACTCTCTTGAGACCAACCATGCTCCTTAACTTTGAAGCAGTTACTCTTTACTTTTCCTGACTCCCAAAGCTCAGTTAAGCCATGCTCGTCTAATAAACGGTATGCACCAACATCATCAAAAATTATTTCAAATACACTTTCAGTATCAATGTGAAAGACAGTAACAATTAGATCAGAATTTCCTGTCTGGAACTCATTTTTAAGTTCGTAACGTTTACCATCGGCATATTCAATAGACCAATCTGAGGATCCCCATTTGGTATTTATGATATGTAAATCGCCATCACCAAAAGGTGTCAGCCAAACGCCAATTTCCATGTGTTACCTAACGAGCCTGTAGATTAACTCGTTTTTTATTTATTTTTATTGATAAACAAACCATAGCTGAGTTCCTATTTTGGTTCAATCGATTACTGTATTTTATGCAGAATATAAAGTGGGAGTTTGGTGTTGTTTTAATTGGCGTTTTGGACGGGATTACGGGTACTTGAGTGGCTTTTATTTAGGGTAAAAGCGCTTACCCTTCTTAATGCATCGTGTTTTGCAGCTTTTCTATATTATGAACAAGACAATACAGTTGCCATTGCGCATT
>NZ_JBEOOQ010000077.1:0-2890 GCF_040309305.1 Pseudoalteromonas sp. RB2-MNA-CIBAN-0110
AACGGTGTAATAGAAGAAGCCGATACAAACCAAACCGCGACAGTCACCTTTACAGATAGCAATAACGACACAGTTGTAGTTACTGGCGTATCAATTAACGCAGCAGGTGAGTGGGTTATTGATGCAACAGACATAACAACGCTTGCCGATGGTGAAATTACAGCAAGCGTTAGCGCATTAGACGTTGAGGGCAATTTAGCCACAAATGAAACCAGCTTTACCAAAGACGCCAACGCCAATGTAACCGTTGAAATACAAGATACAGCTGATAACGTTATTAACGGCAATGGCGAAAGCTCAGCTGTAAAAATTACAGGCACAGCGGTTGGTGTAGAGAATGGCCGTACGGTTACAGTAACAGTGACCGATGGCACAACAACTAAAACCTTTACTGCAATAGTGATTGGTGAAGCGTATACAATTTCAGATAAAGATTTATCAGCCTTTAACGATGGTGAAATTACAGCCACAGCCACGGTAAGCGACTTAGCTGGCAATACAGCAACTAGCCAAGATACCGCAATTATTGACCAAACAGCCGTTACTACCATTACAATGGCAGCGGGCGATGACGTAGTTAATAGCAATGAGCAAAGTAATGTAGTTGTAAGCGGTGTGATTGATGAAGCCGATACAAACCAAACCGCTACAGTCACCTTTACAGATAGCAATAAAGACACGGTTGTTGTTACTGGCGTATCAATAAATGCAGCAGGTGAGTGGGTTATTGATGCAGCAGACATAACAACGCTTGCCGATGGTGAAATTACAGCAAGTGTTAGCGCATTAGACGTTGAGGGCAATTTAGCCACAAACTCAACCAGCTTTACCAAAGACGCCACAGCTACTGTAACGGTAGATATAAACGACACAGACGACAACGTAATAAATGGCAATGGCGAAAACACCAATGTTGAAATTACAGGTACCACAACCGGTGTTGAAGACGACCAAAAAGTAACGGTTGTAGTAAAAGATGCAGCCGGTAACGAGCGCAGCTTTGAAGCCACCGTTACAAATAATGCTTACACAATTACAGATGCAAACTTATCGGGTCTTAACGATGGCACATTAACCGCCACAGCCACCGTAAGTGATGTAGCCGGTAACACAGCCACTAATACCGATACAGCCATACACGACAAAACAGCAGCTACTACCATTGCAATGGCAGCGGGTGATGACGTAGTTAATAGTAATGAGCAAGACAATGTAGTCGTAAGCGGTGTGATCGATGAAGCTGATACAAACCAAACCGCTACAGTCACCTTTACAGATAGCAATAACGACACAGTTGTAGTTACTAGCGTATTAATTAACGCAGCAGGTGAGTGGGTTATTGATGCAACAGACATAACAGGGCTTGCCGATGGTGAAATTACAGCAAGCGTTAGCGCATTAGACGTTGAGGGCAATTTAGCCACAAACGCAACCACCTTTACTAAAGACACCACCGTTGCAGTAACAGTCGATATAAACGACACGAACGACAACGTAATAAATGGCAATGGCGAAAACACCAATGTTGAAATTACAGGTACCACAACCGGTGTTGAAGACGACCAAAAAGTAACGGTTGTAGTAAAAGATACAGCCGGTAACGAGCGCAGCTTTGAAGCCACCGTTACCAATAATGCTTACACAATTACAGATGCAGACTTATCGGGTCTTAATGATGGCACATTAACCGCCACAGCCACCGTAAGTGATGTAGCCGGTAATACAGCCACTAATACAGATACAGCCATACACGACAAAACAGCAGCTACTACCATTACAATGGCAGCGGGTGATGACGTAGTAAATGCAGCCGAGCAAACAAATGTTGTCGTGAGTGGTCAGGTTACTGATATAGAGCCGACTAATACAGCAACAGTTACTTTTACTGATGAAAATGGCTTACCCGTTACTATAAACAACGTCACAATTAATGACGATGGCAGTTGGGAAGTTAGTAGCGCAGATATTAATACGCTTGCCGATGGCACAATTACTGCCGCTGTTAGTGTATTTGATAATGCTGGTAACCAAGCTACAAATAGCACCACCTTCGAAAAAGATACCCAAGCTTCAATTTCTATTCCGAGCAAAAACAACGACTTATTAATTAACAATGCAGAAAAATCGGCTGTAGTTATCAATGGTCAAAGCGTAAATATAGAAGAGGGCAAAATCGTTAATGTTACGGTGTCTGATGGTACTAAAACAGTAACAGGGCAAGCGATTATTTTAGCTGATGGAACATGGCAAAGTAACTCGCTCGATTTAACGACCCTTGATGAAGGGGCACTGACTGTTACAGCAACAACCGCCGACACTGCAGGCAATACCGCAAATGCAGATCTTAACATTGTTAAAGATACACAAAGCGCTGTTACGGTAAATGTGGGCGATGATGCAGTTATAAATGCTGCTGAGCAAAGCACTGCTAAAGTAGCAGGCACAGTAACCGACGTAGAAGCTAACCAAAGCGTAGCAATTATCATTAAAGACAGTGACGGCAGTACTGTATTTAATGGCAATGCAAGTGTAGATGACGCTGGCAAATGGGAATTAGATAGCAGTATTTTAAATGCACTGTCTGATGGCGACTACACAGTAGATGTAAGCACACAAGATGTAGCCGGCAACGTAACTACTAACACGCTAGATTTCACTAAAGACACACAAGCCAGTACAACGCTAGTGCTTGAAGACTCAGTAATAAATGCAGCAGAAGATGAAGCGGTAAGCGTAAGCGGTGTGGTTGATGATATAGAGTCAACCAATAGCATAATCGTTACCTTTACAGATGAAAACGGAAGCGACGTAATCGTTGATAATGTAACCATAAATGCCGATGGCACATGGGAAGTAAGTGACGAAGATATAAGCTCACTTGCAGATGGAG
>NZ_JBEOOQ010000078.1:0-2687 GCF_040309305.1 Pseudoalteromonas sp. RB2-MNA-CIBAN-0110
CTCCATCTGCAAGTGAGCTTATATCTTCGTCACTTACTTCCCATGTGCCATCGGCATTTATGGTTACATTATCAACGGTTACTTTTTTACCGTCTTTATCTGTAAAGGTTACGGTAATGCTGTTTGTTGATTCTACGTCATCAACTTTACCACTTACGCTTACCGCGTCGTCTTCTGCTGCATTTATTACTGAGTCTTCAAGCACTAGCGTTGTACTGGCTTGTGTGTCTTTAGTGAAGTTGAGGGTGCTTGTTGCTGGATTACCCGCTATATCTTGTGTGCTTACATCTACCGTGTAATCGCCATCTGATAAAACCCGTAAAATAGAGCTATTAAGCTCCCAGTTACCTTGCGCATCTACGGTAGTTGTAGCTGTAAATAGCTCATCGCCATTATTGTCTTTTAGTACAATATCAACTTCTTGTCCTGACTCTACATCACTAATTGTGCCGCCAACTTTTGCTGTTGCTTGCTCTTGTGCATTAATAAAAGCGTCATCACCTACATTTACGTCTATTGTGGCTTGGGTATCTTTAACTAATGTTGTGCTATTTACTGCTTCGTTACCTGCGTTATCAAACACGCTTACACTTGCTGTAATGTCGCCATCGGCTAATTCGCTAATATTTGCAGCGGTTACAGACCAATTACCATCACTGTCTAAAACAATGTTTTTAATTGTCTCTGTTTTACCGTTTTGATCGGTAAAGGTAACCGTTATATTGTTGGTTGACTCTACGTCATCTACTTTTCCGCTAAGTGCTACGGCTTCATCTTCGGCTGCATTAATAAGCGTATCTGCAAGCTCTATGGTGGTAGTTGCTTGGGTATCTTTTATAAATGCTGCGCTATTAACCGCTTCATTACCTGCGTTATCAAATACGCTAACACTTGCAGTTACTTCACCATCCGCTAATCCACTAATATCTGCTGCAGTTACAGACCAATTACCTTCGGCATCAAGAGTAATATTTTCTATTACTTCTATTTTTCCGTTTTTATCTGTAAAGGTAACGGTTACGTTATTAATTGACTCTACGTCATCTACTTTTCCGCTAAGCGCTACAGCTTCATCTTCGGCTGCATTAATTACGTTATCGGCAAGTTCTAGCGAGGTGGTTGCTTGGGTATCTTTATTAAATTTTGTGCTATTTACAGCTTCGTTGCCTGCGTTATCAAATACGCTTACGCTTACTGCAATTTCGCCATCGGTAAGTGTACTTATATCACTTGGGTTTATTTGCCAGTTGCCGCTGCTGTCTACATCAACAGTTGCAGTAACTGAATTGGTGCCGTCGGTAAATGTAACAGTTACTTCGCGTGTAGCCTCAATGTCGGTAACTGTTCCGCTTATAATTACATTGCTTTGCTCAGCTGCATTCACTACATCATCGTTTTCAGCTACTTCAATTGTGGTACTTGCTAGTTTATCGTGCTCGGCAGTGTCGTTACTTGTAGCGGTATTACCTGCTATATCGGTTACGGTAGCAGTCGCTGTTAATGTGCCATCATTTAAAGCTGAAACATCGGCATCTGTAATTGTATAAGCGCCATTAATAACCGTTGCGATAAATGTTTTACTATTTGCGCCATCGCTCACAACTACTGAGACTGTTTGACCATTTTCAATATTAGTTACATTACCAGTAATGCTAACAACTGTATTTTCTGAGTTGCCATTAATTACATTATCATCAGTGTCGTTTATATCTACGGTTACACTGGCTAACTGATCTAAAATAACAGTGTCGTTTGCTGTGGCTGTATTACCTGCTAAGTCTAAAACAGTGGCCGTAGCTGTAATTGTGCCGTTATTTAAGCCCGATATATCTACATTTTCAAAACTGTATTGACCGTTAGTAACAGTGCCTATTAATTCAATATCTGGGTTTTCACCATCAGATACGGTTACTGTAATTGATTGACCATTTTCTATATTTTCAGCTGCGCCGGTGATGGTTATTTGCGAGTTTTCGTTACTGCCGTTAATAACACCGTCGTCAGTTTGAGCAATATTTAATGTAACACTGCTTAGGGTATCTTTAACAAATGTGAGCTCTGAACTTGCAGGGTTTCCGGCTGAGTCAATCACTGTTACAACAGCGCTAATTTGACCTTCAGCTAAATCAGTAATTTGAGCGGTGGTAACTTCCCAAGTTCCGTTTTGTGCAACATCAACTTTAATTACTTTAGATTCATCATTTGTATCGGTTAGTGTTAACGTTACTTGCTGACCTGGTTCTACATCAACTGTATTACCTTTTAAAACAACACTGTTTTGCTCTGTTTGATTAATTACTTGGTCGGTATCAACCAACGTAATATCTATTTCAGCCAAGTTATCTATTTGAGCTGTATCTTGAGATGAAACTGGGTTGCCAGCAATATCAGTAACCGATGAGGTCGCTGTAATTGTGCCATCGTTTAATGCACTTGCATCAATTGGATCGGTTACATATTCACCATTAATTACGGTTGCTGTTGTAGTGATTGCTGGGTTAACGCCATCGCTGATAGTGACATTAACCGTTTGACCATCTTCAACATCAGTAACCGCACCGCGTACAACAATCTCTGCACTTTCGCCGTTACCGTTAATAACTGAGTCGACTGTTTTATCAATGCTGGTAGTGATGGCTGCCGTGTTATCAAGCTCAACAGTATCTTGCGCTGTTACCGGGTTGCCT
>NZ_JBEOOQ010000079.1:0-2614 GCF_040309305.1 Pseudoalteromonas sp. RB2-MNA-CIBAN-0110
TGGAATTGGTAGACACAAGGGATTTAAAATCCCTCGACTAACAAGTCGTGCCGGTTCAAGTCCGGCCTCGGGCACCATCTCTTTATTAAGCGCTCTGCTTAATAAATCTAATAAATCTTCTAATATCTATAAAATATCCGGTAAAAATCCTGATTTATCATTTTTATGTTTTCTATGATTTATATTATCTTGATTATCTTGATTATCTTGATATGCACTATTTTATGCATGGTCTACCCAATAATAGCGTTGTGTGATAGTTCATTAAGAGTTTGTATATCTATCGTATTAAAGATATATATGAGTAAGCATAATGTAATATTTCCAAACCCAATCCTATAGCGCCTCAAATAAACCAGCCATGCAATCTTTAGCGACACACAGTACTTAATGCTAATGAATACACTTTGAACTGAACTAAGCGTCATAGACTTATGATACCAACCAGCAAAGTAGGCCATTAGCTTTAAAAAATTCAAAACAGTAAAGCAATCTACACCTCGAGAGCAAATAACCTTGAAAGCAAAGTTCAAACACCTATGTGCTGGTAGCATAAAGTAATACCAATCTGCTTATATATGGGGTCTATTTAAGGTTAAGGGAATTACGCTAGATCTAGGCAAAAATTTTTGTATCTAGTGTTCTAAATAAAAATTTTTAACGACGTTATAGTGCAATTTAATTCGTTAAATTGCTCAGAGATTTATGCAGGTTGGTATAGTTGTCGAATTGGTTGGTAACATATGCTCATTGGAAGTTAAAAATCACGGGTAAGAGTAAGTCTAGAGTTATGGTGAGAACTTCAAATAGGTAAACAATAAAGTGCTTATAAATAATGCAGAGCTATGGGCATTAAACATCTGTTTTTGTAGGTTGTCTTATCTAGGCTGATAATCAGATAATGTCTATACAGTTCTTATCGTCCGTAACAGCTTTTACTTATAAATGATCGAGTGCTATGTGTCAGGGCTTTTTATTTTTAGAACTAAAAAAGCGAGCCGTAGCTCGCTGTTTATTGTTTATTTCCAGGCCTCGGGATCGACCTCTTTAGCAAGTTTAGGATGCTTACTTTTGTCAAAGGTGGGTATTAAGCCCTTTTTGCGTTGTTCGTTGTAATCTTTAGAGAGCCATACAACAACACCTGAAAGCATAAATAGCGCTATAACGTTTACAATGGCCATTAAACCCATTGATATATCTGCCAGCGTCCAAATTAAACCAAGCTCACCAACAGCACCAAACATCACCATACCTAAAACAACAAGTCTAAAGATAAACATACCTTTATTAGAGTTGTGCTCTAAAAACATTAAATTTGTTTCAGCGTAAGAGTAATTAGCCACAATAGAAGTAAAAGCAAAAAACAATATAGCAATGGCAATAAAGTAAGTACCCCAGTCGCCGACATGTTCTTGTAATGCTGCTTGTGTAAGTTCAATCCCCATAACACCAGATTCAGGTACTAATTGCTGCGATAGTAAAATAAGAGAAGCAGTCGCTGTACAAATAACAATAGTATCAATAAATACACCTAGCATTTGCACATAACCTTGTGATGCTGGATGAGGAGGGTAAGGTGTCGCAGTAGCTGCGGCATTAGCTGCACTACCCATACCAGCTTCGTTTGAGAATAAGCCACGCTTTATACCTTGGATCATAGCTTGTGTAACACCATAACCAATTGCACCTGCACCAGCTTGTTCAATACCAAAAGCACTTTTTATTATAAGTACAATTACATCAGGTAATGCAGTAAAGTTAATAGCGCATACATAAAGAGCCACTAACAAGTAAGCTAATGCCATAAATGGGACAACCATTTCAGCAAAACGAGAAATCGTTTTCAAACCACCAAAAATAATAATACCAGAGCCAATAACCAAGCAAATGCCTACTATATACTTAGGTACATCAAACGCTACTTCAAATGCTGCAGCAATAGAGTTTGACTGTACGGCGTTAAATACCAAACCAAAGGCTAAAATTAAGCATAACGAGAATAAAGTCCCCATCCAGCGTTTACCTAAACCGTTTTGCATATAATAAGCAGGGCCACCTCTAAAATTGCCATCAGCATCTTTTGTTTTATAAGCCTGAGCCAAAGTACTTTCAGCAAAGCTTGTAGCCATACCTATTAATGCAATAAGCCACATCCAAAAAATAGCACCTGGCCCACCTAGGTATAAGGCAACAGCAACACCAGCCATATTACCTGTACCAACGCGTGCAGCTAACGAAGTACAAAAAGCCTGAAAGGATGAAATTTCGTTATCGGCACATTTACGAGAGCCAAACATAACTTTGAACATATGTGGAAATTGCACAAACTGAATAAAGCCTAGTCGAAAAGTAAAAAAGAGGCCTGCTGCTATTAATAAGTAGACGAGAACTTGGCCCCAGAGAAGGGCACTTATACTGTTTATTATGTCTGTCATGGATACTGCCTAAATACATGAGTTAAAAAAAGTGACCGCAACTTATCACATCAGGATAAAAGTGTTTAGTTTTAAAGTTCAAAAACGGAGTTGTCAACAGGGTTTTGTGGGTAACTTGTGCTTATCATGTGTGCTTGCTTGGGGCTTAATTTTAATTACTATTTTATGCAAATAACGCT
>NZ_JBEOOQ010000080.1:0-2405 GCF_040309305.1 Pseudoalteromonas sp. RB2-MNA-CIBAN-0110
TTTTAGACTCGTTTCAGGCGAGCTTTCTTAATAACACTTCACTTTCCTATTAAAAATAAGTAAGTGGCGTCCCCAAGGGGATTCGAACCCCTGTTACCGCCGTGAAAGGGCGGTGTCCTAGGCCTCTAGACGATGGGGACACATAAATGTGTCACTAGGACAGTTGATAAGTTTAACTCACATCATGAGCTTTAAGGTAATTGCGTTTAATACAAGTAAAGACTCGAGCTTTAATTGTGACGCTATTTTCTCGGTAAAACCGCCTTTAACTAATAAAAGTTAAGTGGCGTCCCCAAGGGGATTCGAACCCCTGTTACCGCCGTGAAAGGGCGGTGTCCTAGGCCTCTAGACGATGGGGACACAGAAAACTGCTACCCTAGGACAAAACACTAATTTTTGGTGGAGCCATGCGGGATCGAACCGCAGACCTCTTCACTGCCAGCGAAGCGCTCTCCCAGCTGAGCTATGGCCCCAACTTAATCAATACCCGTCGTGATAAACACATCGTGTATCGCTTAGTGCGGGGCGCATTCTATGCACCACCCAAAATAAAGTCAACAGTTTTTTACCTAGCTTTATTTAAATGGTTTAATTTTCAACAAACTGGCTATCAAGCGTGCTAAAAAATACAATTTGAATAAGATTCTAGCCCTACTGCTTATAATAACATCACTATATCGCAGCGAATACTTAACAACACCCTACTCCCCTATTTAATGCAACAAAATTGCATCAAAGTAAAGGTATACATTTATATGCAAATTGAACTTATCTAAAAACTACCAATTAAGGCCCCGCCAATCGCCTTAATCTTTTAAAAGTTACAATTGCTTATAATAACCAAAACTTAAATGTGGATTTGAGAGTGCCCACTGCCTTTACTTGCTTAATAACCAGCGTAACTCGTACTCAAAAACTCGATTATTGTTTGAAGAACATTTTTTAAAGAGCATTGTAGCTTCGTAATGCTATGCACAAAACTTCAGGGCGTGTTGATCTTTGGTGGGTGAATTTGCAGCAGTATGTTTGGTTTTTAGGCAAGGCAGAGCCTATGTAGTTTGGTTATTACCCATGAATAGGCGATAACGCCGCATAAAGTCCAAACATGCGCTGCCCTTTGGGTTCAATCCACAAAGGTCAACACGCACTAGTTATATGTGATCTATTTAGTCTTAATCCGAAGGCTATTAGTGAAGTATGAGTATTTACGATTTGGCTAGGTTGGCTTATAAAAATAAAGTAAGTACAAAAATAGAGTTTAGAATGCTGAAAATAGCATTTGTTTTGGGGAGTTTAGATTAAATTCATTTTTAAAGGACCGCTCTATTCACTAAATAACTCGCCCTAATATTAATCCATCTTGCTCATAATCATAAAAACGACTCCAGTAAAAAAAACAATAAGTATCGTGAAGCTAAATTTAAGATTAATAAAATACAATTCCCTACTCACTTTTAGGAGCTTATTAGGTGCTTAATTGAACTGCAATATCAAATTTGATGATAAAATAGACTTCAACCATATCCTATTGTTTATAAAACCTTCATTCAGCACATTTTTATCATTCAAGTGTTGACACATTTCCAACTCTATCTATAATAGCGCCCCACAACAACGCAGCAATGCAATGTTGTTTAGATGTGGGTGATTAGCTCAGTTGGGAGAGCATCGCCCTTACAAGGCGAGGGTCACTGGTTCAAGTCCAGTATCACCCACCACTTTTTAATTAAAGTGTTCACATCTAAATTCTATATGGGTCCTAAGCTCAATTAGAAAATAGAGAGCATTACCGCTACTTACAAGTAACGGCGAAGTTCACTGGTTAAAGTCCAGTACTATTTATTTTAATAGTAGCGTTTTAATTTATATGTGGGTGATTAGCTCAGTTGGGAGAGCATCGCCCTTACAAGGCGAGGGTCACTGGTTCAAGTCCAGTATCACCCACCACATATAAAACCTATTATTATATAATAGTCGTGTTTTAAAATTGTAATATGGGTCGTTAGCTCAGTTACAAGAAAAGAGAGCATCACCGCCTTTTATAAAAGATGGCGAAGTTCACTGGTTAAAGTCCAGTACTATCTATATAGGTAGTAGCATGTAATATGGGTCGTTAGCTCAGTTGGGAGAGCATCGCCCTTACAAGGCGAGGGTCACTGGTTCAAGTCCAGTACGACCCACCATTCTTAGAATGGTGCATATTACAAGAAAATCTAAATGGGTCGTTAGCTCAGTTAGAAAAAAGAGAACATTACCGCTATTTACAAGTAACGGCGAGGTTCACTGGTTAAAGTCCAGTACTATTTATTTCAATAGTAGCGTTTTAATTTATATGTGGGTGATTAGCTCAGTTGGGAGAGCATCGCCCTTACAAGGCGAGGGTCACTGGTTCAAGTCCAGTATCA
>NZ_JBEOOQ010000081.1:0-2007 GCF_040309305.1 Pseudoalteromonas sp. RB2-MNA-CIBAN-0110
TAAGAGCAAATGAAATTCGGTGTCAACCGGCCACGATAATTGACGCGGAACCGGCCAAGTTAATTGACGCTAGATACTTTTAGCTGTTTCAATAGTCCTCACGAAGTGAGCATTAGAATATAGTTTATTTGAGTGCTTTATACGAGATGCTTATCCATAAGTTGGATTTAATGAGGGAGATCTAATATTTCCAGAAGTAAGTTTAGTGCTTTGTTAAATTTTATTTCTGTTAGCTTACAGCTTATTGTTTTTTTAGAATAAGCACCTTTAGTAATTCAAGCCTTTATTCTCTTCAAGCTGCCTCGCTCTGGTAGTTTTCGACTACTTGCTTTAAAGAGTGAATATGCATTTCTATATTTTCGATTCTTTTATGTATAGCTGAGTGTGATAAAGAAGATCGTCCTTAACTTTGACTGTACCTGACAAATTGTAGTTGTGCAGTGATTCTGGCCACACGTTTACTTTAAAAGCTCTTATCTCATTGTTATTTATTTAATCGAGAGGATTCTTGGTTCCTGATGTAAATGTCATGAACTTCGGTCCAATAAAAATATTATCCATTAAACCTAGTTTTTGTAGGTTTCGCTGGAGGGAAGATATCGGTGGACTCACAATCAAGTAAGTGAATTATCTCATATATTCTTTCGCACGAAGCAGCCACTAAACCTGATTCAACCCTACTAATATAGCTTTGCTCTACATCAAGTCGGTGAGCAAGATCGGCTTGACTCCAATCTTTTTTTACTCGCGCTAATTTTATATTTTTGCCAATTAATTTGTTTACATGAACCATTAAGATCAAACCCTATTTTTTAATAGGATGATCCCATATTGCCAATACAGCTCATATGCACTATATTACATAAAAAATGACTTATTAGTCATAATAAAGGAAGTGAGGTGATATATGGCAGATGTAAATTCTATTATTCATGAAATTATTGATTCAAAAAAAACAGTGTATATTTATTCTTCGAAGATATGTGATGATTTTACGAAATTAGAAATTGCTAAATACTTTCGCTTTGAGCAAATAGAAAAACTGGTTTCACTATATTTAGAAAAGCTTACAAAAAAATCTTTACTGATCATATCAACATACTCTAAAGGCATCAGATATAAAAAAACAGATTTATTCTACAAACCACATCACATACTTGAAGTAGAAAAGGAGCTGCATTTCAGTTTTGTTTTAGCTCTTGATATGCAGAAAGCACTATGTGATTTAGAGATGATAAAATGCAGAGCAACACTAGTTCCCTACAATATTGACGTAATATTAGGGAAAACTCTAGAAAAAGAAACCCAATTAGAGTATCTGATCAAAAAAGAAAGGGTATATTTTTTACAAAATAAGATATCTACAATTAACACGCTACTTGGCTTATATAAGCTCAATAGCTATTCTTTCGCTCAAAACAACTGAGCAAATACAAGAGTGTATTTATGTCACTTTTAAAGCATGAAATATTAAATAAAAACCCTAAAAGAACCTCAGAGATTGCTTTGCGTGTTTTTTTTAACATCATGACGAAATGGGAAGTTACAAAAAAGGAGCAAACGAATTTACTTGGTCAGTCATCTGAACAATTATTTAAAAGCTGGAAACAAGACATAATAATAACTTTATCCGATGATACTTTATTGCGTATCTCGTATGTCTTAGGAATATACAAAGCACTTGGAACGCTTTTTTCAGATAAAAAATTAGCTCATGCATGGATAACAAGAGAAAATCAGATATTTGACAACAGCTCTGCATTAGATTTCATCTTAAAAGATAGCGCAAATAACTTACCTCAAGTAAGGAAATACTTAGATAGTCAAATCACAGATGAAATCATTAAAAATTAGTACCTTTCATTTTGCTCTGTATATAAATAAAAATAGTTAAAGCTCTCTTTAAACGTACTGTTGTAGTTTCAATTATTAGGGGCTGTTGATCTTTGTAGTATATATATTAATCAGCCCACATTGGTAGCCACATCATAGTAAATGCTAAAGCGA
>NZ_JBEOOQ010000082.1:0-1965 GCF_040309305.1 Pseudoalteromonas sp. RB2-MNA-CIBAN-0110
CTGCTGTACCGAACCTTATCAGATCAACCGGCCAAGATAATTGTCGCTAGACCGGCCACCGTAATTGTCGCTTAATATAAAAGATAATTTTTTATACGAGAAAGTATTCTTTTCCTGCTTTATTAACGTTCATGAATCACCATTAATTATATTGTTGGAGTAAGGCTATTCAAAGTAATTCTTGAAGAAGAATAGATAGTTTATAAATCACTTTTGCTATCGCAGTTCTGTAAAGTTTCGTACATTTTAAAGCTAAACTTTACAAAAATCTTTACGTTTTTAGGTTTTTAAATTTAAAATATATAATTATCAATAGTTTAATTTGAATTTAAAATACAAGGTCACCAATACCTTTTTAAATGATATAAAGTTATTAGTGTAATACTCATATTAGACCTCGTTTTTACGGGGTTTTTTTATACGAGTTGTGTAGTGAGGGCAACCCAGAACTATCAATGAATATCGTCATTAAGCAATAAAATGAAATAGTATTAGTAAACATGTTAAATTATGGTGGTATTTACATTTTATTTAATTGATATATATATCGTTAACACTTACCATTAAAGGACTTTCACCTTGATTACACAATGAGAAACATGAAAACTAATATCTTATTTTTATTTCTTGTTTTTCAATTTTTGAGTCCAATTTCAAACGCTCAACCTTCTTCAAATGTTACTCATGTTTTATTTATAAATTCAACAAACCAAGATATGCCTTGGCACAAAAGTGTTGATTCTGGACTGCGTAAAAAACTTATAGAACGTTCTTTTAGTTATGAACTCTTCGTTGAAAATATGGATGTAAACCGATTCGATGAAGCAAATCAAAAACAGTTAATGAAGGACTACCTCAAACAAAAATATAAAAATAAGCACATCGATATCATTGTTACTCAGTCTCCTTCTGCAGCAGTACTTTTATCGCAATTAGATGACTTTTTTATAAATGCTCCAAGAATATATTTGGAACCAGGCACGCAATTTAAGGTATTAGAAAGTGGGAACATCATCCAATCTAAATTAGATTATAAGCAGGCTACATCAGATGCTGTAAATTTAATGAATGCGAAAAAGCTCATTGTTATTTTAGATACGACAAATAATATGGGGTTTAATTTTCAGCAAGATTTTATGCCTACAATTACTAAAAACTTTTCTCATTTAGCTATTGAAAAATGGTTTGATGTGCCTACAAAAGAACTTATGGAGAGAGTTAAACATACCTCATCTGATTCTATTATTTTATTCACCCCCATTTTTAGACGTTACAATAATAATGCACTTAGCCCATTTCAGTTTTTAAAACTATTAACAAGTAATAGTAAAGCGCCTATTTTTAGTTATTGGCATTCATTGTTGGGTTCTGGAATCGTTGGCGGATATTTATTGTCAGGTAAAAAGCTTGGAGAGAAAGCAGCTAATTCAATAATTTCATTTCATGATAATAAAGGTTTAACATCTGTTATGGGGGAAGACTTAAGTGCTTATTACTATGATTGGCGACAATTAGATCGGTTTGGTATAGAGCTTGAAAGCTTACCAAAGGATGCAATAGTTACTTATTACGAACCTTCATATTTCAAACAAAATAAAGTACTTATTTATAGTGTCGTTTTTATAATTGTTACATTAAGTAGTTTTTTAGCTTTTGTTTTGGTTTTAAATGGTAAGCGAATTCAGTTATTAAATGCGCTTGATAGCGAAAAGTTAAAATTAGAATCTCGAGTAACACGACGAACCGAAGAGTTACTAATAGCAAAAGAAGAGGCTGAACATTTAGCATCAGTTAAATCAGCATTTTTAGCTAATATGAGTCATGAGATAAGAACACCTATGAACGGCATTATTGGGCTTACCAATATGCTACTAGATAGTGGATTACCACTAGGGCGTGTTGATCTTTGCGGTATAAAAAACAAACAGCATGAGGATAAGGTATAATTGAATTCGCTAAAAAACG
>NZ_JBEOOQ010000083.1:0-1709 GCF_040309305.1 Pseudoalteromonas sp. RB2-MNA-CIBAN-0110
CAGACAAGTATTGCTGCGGGCTCCATTGTTCTTCTATCGCTTTTTTGCCCAGGGTATTCCACTGTTGAAGCATGGTGCTAAGCTTTAATTGTTTCAGCATTAAAGGTAACGAGGCCGTGAAGTTATCCATGTAGACCTCCCGGTATCATGCAGCTATAAGCGCTCAAGCTGTGTTGCTTTATTGTCATTCTGGGTATGTTTGATGCAATCACTAAAAACTGCGCTTCACATTCTCGGATGGCCGGTAATTGTCGCTGAGTAATTGACGCTGCTACAAATCGCCCTAATTGGCGTTCACACCCACTTTGTTTCGCTAAATGGAGCAATTTCACCATGTAATAGCTCGCTTCATCCGCTAAAAGGTGGGCATTAACGTATTCCCAAATAGCTTTGTAATTGTCGCTTGGGAGTAAGTCGTCACGTAGTTGTGAGTAGCGAAATGCCAATGGTTTTTTAACCAGTGCGTCAATAACATGTAAGTAACTAATATTACGTGCACGGCAGCCTTTTGACGCATAGACACGCGCTAACGTTTGAACAAAATCGCTGCCATAGCGCAGCTCTAAACGGTTGTCATATAAACGAACAAGCAATCGGCTACCAATAAGGCGTGACGGGACGCTATAAGTAACACGTTTCAACGAAATAGTACTCGTACGTGACACCGTTAGATAATGCTCGGTGTAATTGACGCTCATCGTCCGTGGTAAAGCATGTAATTGTCGCTGCTCTACTGCGTACTTATCACTTACACGGCGATTACGGCGAGCAACAATGTCGGCAACAAACGATTCATAGACTTCTCTTGTCTGAAAGTCATAACTACCACGGATTTTTAATGCTTGCTCCAGTTGCGATTTAAGATGCCCATGAGGGCTCTCAATAGCCCCATTTTCATGCGCAATACCGCGGTTATTGCGGGTCGCTTTAAAGCCATAATGGATAACTAGCTCATTAAAGCGCTCTGTAAAATCATTATCATTCGTATGATTACGATAGGCGGCACTCAGACTGTCTGTACGCACTTCTTTAGGCACACCGCCGGCTGCTTTAAATGCGTTTTGCACGCCATCAGAAAAAGCAGCAAAGCTTTCACCGCCGTAAATCACTTGGGCGTAAGCCCAGCCACTAGCGGGCATACGATAATGAAACAACATATGTTTTAGGGGTTCGCTAGCAATGGTAACGGGTGACTTGACATGTGTAAAATCACACATACCTAATAGGCCATACTCGTGTGTTTGCAGGAATACGACCTCTTTGCTTGAGCCATACAGTGCCCGCCATTTATGAATTCGACGCTCTAATGTACGCCGTGAGTTCGGGTTAAATTTGTCGGTGTGAAACTCGCAAAGATGATCAAAAATTCCCACCGGAGTTAACGTTGTATCACCTTGAAGTAGAGGGACAACAATACTGTCCCAGATAGACTCAAGTGGATCTATACGCGTTCGCCATTGGCGTTTATTAGACAATGGCTGCTCATCCAGTTTATCAATGCGCCTTGCTGAACGTTCTGAAATACCTGCTTTCGCAGCCGCGATAACTTGGCTATTACGCTTTCTATGTTTCATATAAATAGTGACCTGCTGATCAGTGATTCGTGTTCCCGGCACAGTGAACTCCTCCGTTCTGCTGTACCGAACCTTATCAGATCAACCGGCCAAGATAATTGTCGCTAGACCGGCCACCGTAATTGTCGCTTAATA
>NZ_JBEOOQ010000084.1:0-1610 GCF_040309305.1 Pseudoalteromonas sp. RB2-MNA-CIBAN-0110
TGCTGTACCGAACCTTATCAGATCAACCGGCCAAGATAATTGTCGCTAGACCGGCCACCGTAATTGTCGCTTAATAATTAGTCCCAATTTTTAAGGCTCTAGGATACACGTATGTGTGTTTCAATGGTGGGCCTTATGAATTTGGAGTTGATCTTGTTGCCGCTAAAAAGGATGAGTTATTTGGCAATTATGAGGTTATCGCAGTTCAGTCGAAAAAATTAAATTTAGTAAAAGGCACTGCTGATAAAACAATTATCAACGGTCTACTTACTCAACTTAACCAGTGTCAGTTTAAAGAACTAGAAATACCTGAAGCTGTTAGGAAGAAGCCGGATAAAATTATATTAGCTACACCAGGCCAGTTAAATAGTCGCTTAAGAGAAGAAGTTCAACCGATTGCTAAAGCTTATGAGGTTAATTTTTTAGAAGGCCCTCAAATTATTGAATTAATATTAACCCATTGTCCTGAACTGGTAAAAAAGTTAAATAATATTAATACGATAGTAGCTGATAATAGTGAGGCTGAATTAGGAAACACTGCACTTAAAAGAGCTTTATTCATAAACAAGCAAAAAACACTTAGCGATTACGCATGCGATCTAGAGTTCTTTTTTGGTTCAAGAAAAGATAGTTCTTTTGTACTTTCAGAGTTAGATTTTTTGCTGGATGATATTTCTTTCATTGAATCTGACTTTAGATCATTTCAATCTTTTAATGACTCTGTAATAGCCTGCCTTGGATTTAGTTTAGCTGAACAAAACTTAGATGATTATTATGAAAATTATTTGAATACTCAAAAATTATACATATCTCGAGAAAATAAAGACTTACTAAAAGATATAAAAAATAGTGAGGATGAGTTAGGAGCCTTAATCGAAGTTGTTTCAAATGCTATTAATGATGCATTTTATACAAAAAGAATTGATGCTAATGAACGAGATTTAATGTTAAGCAAAATCCATGAAAAGCGATTACATAAGTCGAGTAAGCTTTGGGGGGACGATATGGATGAGCATTTGAGATATTCATCTAAAACTAATGTGTCTCCTCATCTAAGTACTTTGTTACCTGAAAAGTTTAAAGATCTTTCTCTTAAAAAGAAAAGAGCTGTAAACAAACCTGGTATCAAAATCACAATGGATAAAAAACAAATAATAAAAAAAATAATTCAACCTACGATTAACTATTTAGACACAGTTAAAGAGGTTAATGCTGCGCCATCTGACAACTTTAGGGTAAGAGATCTCCTTGTACAAGCTAAAAATATTGGAAAAATACAAAAAGTTTTGTTTTCTAGACAAAGTCCTTATGCAAAGCTTGCTAATAGGAAAAGGTTGCTAGATAGAGAAGGGACTATATCCATTTCTCCATCCCTTGTTATTGACTCTGGAGAAAATATTGCAATATTTGGAGGAGCTGGTTTTGGTAAAACTACATTACTCCAGTTTTATGCAAGTAAATGTGAATCTATAGATTCAAAGAATTGTGTCCTTATAGAGTTATCTAAGCACTTGGCTACTCTTAAAAGTCAATTTGAAGTGGCATAGTTAATTTGGCCACCTACTTAGAGATGTTATTATGCATCTCATCAAACGTTAGGTGATACAAAT
>NZ_JBEOOQ010000085.1:0-1424 GCF_040309305.1 Pseudoalteromonas sp. RB2-MNA-CIBAN-0110
ACATTAAACCTGAGACACGAGACGAGTCACTACGGTGATGAAGTTGCTGATGCCATACTTCCAGGAAAAGCCTCTAAGCTTCAGATTATATGGAATCGTACCCCAAACCGACACAGGTGGTCAGGTAGAGAATACTAAGGCGCTTGAGAGAACTCGGGTGAAGGAACTAGGCAAAATCGTACCGTAACTTCGGGAGAAGGTACGCTCCTATCTGTGATGAGACTTGCTCTCTAAGCGGACGGGAGCCGCAGTGACCAGGTGGCTGGGACTGTTTATTAAAAACACAGCACTGTGCAAAATCGCAAGATGACGTATACGGTGTGACACCTGCCCGGTGCCGGAAGGTTAATTGATGGGGTTATCCTTAGGGAGAAGCTCTTGATCGAAGCCCCGGTAAACGGCGGCCGTAACTATAACGGTCCTAAGGTAGCGAAATTCCTTGTCGGGTAAGTTCCGACCTGCACGAATGGTGTAACCATGGCCACGCTGTCTCCACCCGAGACTCAGTGAAATTGAAATCGCAGTGAAGATGCTGTGTACCCGCGGCTAGACGGAAAGACCCCGTGAACCTTTACTACAGCTTGGCACTGAACATTGAACCTACATGTGTAGGATAGGTGGGAGACTTTGAAGCAGCGACGCTAGTTGTTGTGGAGTCAACCTTGAAATACCACCCTTGTAGTTTTGATGTTCTAACGTTGGCCCCTGAATCGGGGTTACGGACAGTGCCTGGTGGGTAGTTTGACTGGGGCGGTCTCCTCCTAAAGAGTAACGGAGGAGCACGAAGGTTGGCTAAGTACGGTCGGACATCGTACGGTTAGTGTAATGGTAGAAGCCAGCTTAACTGCGAGACAGACACGTCGAGCAGGTACGAAAGTAGGTCATAGTGATCCGGTGGTTCTGAATGGAAGGGCCATCGCTCAACGGATAAAAGGTACTCCGGGGATAACAGGCTGATACCGCCCAAGAGTTCATATCGACGGCGGTGTTTGGCACCTCGATGTCGGCTCATCACATCCTGGGGCTGAAGTCGGTCCCAAGGGTATGGCTGTTCGCCATTTAAAGTGGTACGCGAGCTGGGTTTAGAACGTCGTGAGACAGTTCGGTCCCTATCTGCCGTGGGCGTTTGAGAATTGAGAGGGGTTGCTCCTAGTACGAGAGGACCGGAGTGAACGAACCGCTGGTGTTCGGGTTGTCATGCCAATGGCATTGCCCGGTAGCTACGTTCGGAACTGATAAGCGCTGAAAGCATCTAAGCGCGAAGCAGGCCTCGAGATGAGTTCTCACTAGACTTTTAAAGTCTCTGAAGGGCCGTTGAAGACTACAACGTTGATAGGCAAGATGTGGAAGTGGTGTGAGCCATTAAGCTAACTTGTACTAATTACCCGTGAGGCTTAACCATACAACGCCAAACGCGTTTTATG
>NZ_JBEOOQ010000086.1:0-1336 GCF_040309305.1 Pseudoalteromonas sp. RB2-MNA-CIBAN-0110
CATATATGGTCTCCTCCAGTATTGCAAGGTGTCATTCAACGATAGCAGGGACAGGTTTGCTGTCATATATACGGTCTTTTAGTGAAGATTATTACTTCTGACCTTGATGTAATCCGCGCATACTGTCCTGATCAGGTTATCGGTATTTACTACCACTGAACTCTATAGGTTTTCAATATGCAGGTTTGACCTGTTATGTCATCGTTTTAGCCACTTACGCAATTCTTTGAAGAGTATTTATACGGGTGAGTAACTCTCACCTGAAGCGCTAATAGCCCAAGCCATTCTCGCCATCTTGTTGGCATAAGCTACACATGCTCGATTATGCCCTCGAGTTTGAACCAGTCGGTTTATCCATTGACTTAATTTATCATTCTTCGTTTTTGCTCTTGAGACAACAGCTTTTGCTCCTTGGATCAACAGGCACCTTAAGTAGCTATTTCCTCGCTTACTTATCCCAAGTAAAGTATCTTTTCCGCCACTACTGTGTTGACGCGGAACGATACCTAAAGACGCTGAAACATCGCGGCCTCTTTTATAGTTACTGCCATTTCCAACTTCATTGAAATAGGCGCTTGATACCATAGGACCAAATCCAGGTATTGTTTGGATCCGTTGGCAAATATCATTATTTTTTGCTGTTTCAACTATTAATGTACTGTAAGTTTCAATGCAGCTGTCTAAGTTACTCAATTGTGTTTCTAACTGCTTTAGTACCGCTTTAAATGCGCCTGATAATCCGGTATTTTCATCTTCTAAAATTAGGGGGATACTTTTGCGTATTGTGTTTACACCCTGATTTAAAATAATTCCGTATTCAGCAGTTAAGCCTCGGATTTGATTGCATAGTGCCGTTCTTTGTCTGACCGCTAATTCTCTCGCTTTGTGCTGTGCTTGGTTATCTTGTTGCTCAACTGATTTTATACAGACACTCTTAATATGATGTTGTTTTGAAGCAACGCTAATTGCTAAAGCATCGTTATAATCATTTTTATTGCCAACTAAGAAGGCTTTTACATGCTGAGGTGGAATAAGCTTTATCTCATGACCACATTTTCTGATTTCTCGAGCCCAAAAATGAGAAGTTGCACAGGCCTCTAAAGCAACTAAACACGTAGTGTGTTGTTGGAAAAAAGATAACACTTGCGCACGCTTTAACATTTTCTTTTTAACTAAGCGCCCTTGTTCATTGCAGCACACCACATGGAAAAATCTTTTTGCTATGTCTAAACCAATTGTTGTAATCTTCATTTTGGTCTTCTCCCTTTGATTATTGTAACCACTTTAATCATGGCACATAGATGCCGTATAGGGAGGAGACCATTACATCAGGTTA
>NZ_JBEOOQ010000087.1:0-1250 GCF_040309305.1 Pseudoalteromonas sp. RB2-MNA-CIBAN-0110
CCACCTACTTAGAGATGTTATTATGCATCTCATCAAACGTTAGGTGATACAAATGACAAAGAAAAAACGTCCAAATTTCAGTCCTGAATTTCGATTAGAAACAGCACAATTAGTTGTTGATAATGGTTATACCCACGAAGATGCAGCGAAGGCCATGGGTGCTGGTTATTCCACCGTTAGCAAATGGGTTAAACAGTTAAAAGAAGAGCGAAAAGGTAAACAACCTAAAGCTACTCCTATGACCGCTGATCAATTAAAAATACGTGAACTTGAAAAAAAGATTGAACGCATTGAATTAGAAAAGGATATCTTAAAAAAGGCTACTGCTCTGTTGATGTCAGACTCCCTGAACAATTCTTATTAATTGAGAAACTCAATCAGAGCAACAAAATAAAATATCCAATCACTACGTTATGCGATGTATTTAAAGTACATCGCAGCAGTTATAAATATTGGGTAAGCAGGGATAATAATTTAAGCTCGTCAGAGATTAAATTAAGAGCTGATGTTAAACGCTTTCATGCACTTAGTGGTGGCTCTGCGGGTGCTAGAAGCCTATCTGATATGGTGACGAATGAAGGTTATCCATTAAGTCGTTATCGGGCAAGAAGCTTAATGAATGAGCTAGACTTAGTGAGTTGTCAGATACCTAAGCATAAATATAAGAAGGCGAATCAAGATCATGTGGCCATCCCAAATATACTCAAACGTCAATTCGCCGTTGTTGAGCCTAATACTTATTGGTGTGGAGATGTGACGTACATTTGGACGGGTAATCGTTGGTCTTATCTTGCTGTTGTCCTTGATTTTTTTTCTAGAAAAGTTATTGGCTGGGCGATCTCAAACTCACCTGATAGTGAGTTAACGATGCAAGCATTAATGATGGCATATGAGAGCAGAGGAAAGCCTAAAGATGTCATATTCCATTCAGACCAAGGAACGCATTACACCAGCAGAAAGTTTAGGCAACGACTGTGGCGTTATCAAATCACGCAAAGCATGAGCCGCCGTGGAAATTGTTGGGATAATGCACCAATGGAACGATATTTTAGAAGTTTGAAAACGGAATGGATACCAACGATAGGGTATAAGAATTTTAATGAAGCCAAACAAGCAATCATTAATTACATCATGGATTATTACAATAAGACCAGGCCACATACGTACAACGGTGGAATAAGCCCAAATGAATCAGAGCGAAGATACAAATTAAGCTACAAAACTGTGGCCAATTTTACTTGACCACTTCA
>NZ_JBEOOQ010000088.1:0-1214 GCF_040309305.1 Pseudoalteromonas sp. RB2-MNA-CIBAN-0110
CTTGTATGGATAATAAACCCATAAATTAATTAATATTAATACCAGGTTCGGGTAATGTGAGACCCAGGCTTTAGCAGCAACTAAAGCTTTCCTTGTCGTAGTTCGATTAAGCGATGGCTCCTCTATTGAGAGACCGATAACAAGAACGAACGCGACAAAGGACTCCAAGCACCACACTCGAATAGTCTACTGGGTCTCGAACCCGCATTATGCAAGTAAGAGTTAGCTTATTATGAAATCAAATATGAATCAAAACATTAATGTCGGTGTCGATACTGGCAAATTCCAATTAGATATTTATATTCGACCTTTAGATATCTATTTCACCGTTACTAATGATGATAAAGGCATAAAAGAAGCCGTTAACATTATTAGAAAACACAAACCTGAGCGCATTGTTATCGAAGCAACTGGCCGTCTTGAAATGGCATTTATTTTAGCATGTGCTAAAGCAGGATTACCTTTTACTATTGCCAACCCTGTCCATGTAAAACGCTTTGCTGGTGCCATTGGACAACGTGCAAAAACAGATAAATTAGACGCTCAACTAATTGCGCATTATAGCGAAGCAATCAAGCCTAAATTATCACAGCTAAAACCAGAAACAATGCAAGCTATGAGTGATTTAGTAACGCGCAGAAATCAATTATTAACTATGCAAACCATGGAAAAGAATCGCTTACAAATTATGCCTAAAGCATTAGCCATGACGATTAAACCTATTCTCACTTTGTTCAAAAACCAAATTATTAAAATAGAAGAAAAAATAGCAAAGCTGATTGAGAGTTGTCCTGAATATAAAGCTAAAAATGAAATATTACAAAGCATGACTGGCATTGGAAAAATAGCCGCAGCTTCTATCATCAGTAACTTGCCTGAATTGGGTTATATCAACAGTAAACAAGCTAGTGCTTTGATTGGTGTTGCACCGATAAATCGAGAAAGTGGAAGATTTAAAGGTCATCGAAAAATACAAGGTGGACGACCACAAGTCAGAACCGTTTTATACATGGCCATGATGTCAGCAATGCAATCTAATCCTGTTTTTAAAGCGACATATCAACGTTTATTAGCCGCAGGAAAACCTAAAAAAGTCGCAATAATTGCCTGCATTAGAAAGATGATTGTTATCTTAAATTCAATGCTAAGAGACGGTGTTTCATGGGTAGCGCCAAAAGTTATAAATTAACTATTGACGCCATAGTCTCTTGTTA
>NZ_JBEOOQ010000089.1:0-1122 GCF_040309305.1 Pseudoalteromonas sp. RB2-MNA-CIBAN-0110
ACGCTATATTTAGCATCTATAAAATTTCCATATCCAACCTTTGGCATCCATTCCGTTTTAAAGCTTCTAAAAAATCGCTCCATTGGTGCATTATCCCAACAGTTTCCACGCCTACTCATACTTTGCGTAATTTTATAACGCCATAAACGTTGGCGATATTTTAAACTTGTATAATGACTACCTTGGTCTGAATGAAACATCAGCCCTGTTGGTTTTCCTCTGCTTTCATACGCGAGTTCAAGCGCTTTTAGCGTTAAATTAGTATCTGGCGACAACGACATGGCCCAGCCAACTACTTTACGTGCAAATAAATCAATAACAACGGCTAAATAAGCCCAACGATTACCTACCCAAATATACGTCACATCACCACACCACACGGTATCAGGCTCAACAACATCAAATTGTCTATCAAGCAGGTTTGGAATTTCAAGGTGTTCATTACCGCCGCGTTTATATGAATGTTGAGGTACTTGGCAGCTTTCAAGCTTTAATTTAACCATTAGCTTAGCAGCACGATAACGACTCAATTCAAAATCATTGTTCGTTGCTATTGCCGCGATTGTCCGCGCCCCAGCTGAGCCACCGCTCATTGCATGTATTGCTTTAACTTCAGCCTCTAGCCTTACTTGCTCTGACGTCGGCGTTGTATCCCGTATAGCCCAATATTTATAGCTGCTACGATGCACATTGAATACGTTACACAGCACGCTAATTGGGTAACGCTCTCGTTGATTTAGTTTCTCGATTAACGAGAATTGTTCAGGGAGTCGGACATCAAGAGAGCGGTAGCCTTTTTTAATATATCCTTTTCTAATTCGATGCGTTGGATTTGCTTTTTAAGTTCGCGGATTTCAATTTGTTCGGGCGTCATTGGCGAAGCCGATGGTGTCTGGCCATTCCGCTCTTGCTTTAATTGAGTAACCCACTTACTGACGGTTGATTTACCCACCCCCATCGCTTTGGCTGCTTCTTCTTGAGTATAACTTTGGTCAACTACAAGCTGAGCTGTTTCTAATTTTATTGCTGCAGAATACGTTGCGCGTTTTAATTTCGTCATTTTTTCACCCAAATTTGTATGCTTATTAGCATAACATTTCTTTCTTAATGGGTGGCCAAAAT
>NZ_JBEOOQ010000090.1:0-1092 GCF_040309305.1 Pseudoalteromonas sp. RB2-MNA-CIBAN-0110
CTTTAAACAATGGATTTCGTTTTCTAAATTGGTTGTCCGCAATGTAGGTATCGAACCCACTTTGCGCCATAAATTCAAGATTTACTTCGCTGTTAAACCCACTGTCTGCGGTGAATTTGATGGTATGCTCATCTGCCATTTTTTCTGTATTGAGTTTAGCGAGTTGCTGTTTTAATTGTGCAACGGCTGGCTGTAAAGTTTGTTGCTCGCCTACTGAGCCCCACGCTTGTGCTTGCAGGATAATTTGGTGTTTATCATCGTTTATCGCTATGCCGTTGTAACCTTGGATTGTGCCTTTTGAGGTCGTCATTTTTGCACTATCTGGATCAGTGATATTACTTTTAACAGGCTTGCCTTTACTGCCTGTTTTCTCTTCGTGAGTGGCTAAAAACTCGGTGATTTTATCTGCACTTTTATCTAGCTTTTCTTTTTGTTTTAAATCCTGAGTTATCAATTCTTCGCCCAGTCCATCTTGTGATTGGTGGCGTTCAATAATACGTTTGCTTGCGCGTTCTAGTTTTGCTTTTTTGCGACCTAACTCATCGAATGTGCCACTCCACTCTTTACTCGCATTGGACTTTAATTTACACCCATCAATGGCAAACATGTTGCGGCCTATCAAGTCTTCCTCATCACATATCATCAGCACTTGCGTAAAAATCGGCTCAATCTGTTCATGCATTTTAGCAACGAAGCCTGCTATTGATGTGTAATGCGGCTGGATATCTCCCGACACACTCATAAATAAAATGTTCGTCTCACACGCTTTAGCAATTCGACGGCTACTGATCAAACCATGTGCATAGCCCAGTAAAATAATCTTTAGCATTACCGAAGGTGGATACGCCGCCGCGCCCGTTTTGTCATTGTTGTACCACGCGTCAAACCCCGATAAATCGAGTTTATTTTCGACAATATAACAAAGGGCATACTCAAAAGTGCCAGGCAGAATTTGCTCAGCGAAATTGATAGGAATGAATTTATTTTGACAGGATAAGTCAGGCTTGTAGTTAGCCATAACAGTTTACCGTGGGTGAATAATATCTATTAGATCACAGCGAACAGATGGATTCAAGGTTAAAAAGCAACCAA
>NZ_JBEOOQ010000092.1:0-1040 GCF_040309305.1 Pseudoalteromonas sp. RB2-MNA-CIBAN-0110
ACCTCCCGGTACACCTTCAACGGCTTACAGAACGCTCCCCTACCACTCAGAATAAATTCTGAATCCGCAGCTTCGGTGCATAGTTTAGCCCCGTTACATCTTCCGCGCAGACCGACTCGACCAGTGAGCTATTACGCTTTCTTTAAAGGATGGCTGCTTCTAAGCCAACCTCCTGGCTGTCTGGGCCTTTCCACATCGTTTCCCACTTAACTATGACTTTGGGACCTTAGCTGGCGGTCTGGGTTGTTTCCCTCTTCACGACGGACGTTAGCACCCGCCGTGTGTCTCCCGGATATTACTTTACGGTATTCGGAGTTTGCAAAGGGTTGGTAAGTCGGGATGACCCCCTAGCCTTAACAGTGCTCTACCCCCGTAAGTATTCGTCCGAGGCTCTACCTAAATAGATTTCGGGGAGAACCAGCTATCTCCCGGTTTGATTAGCCTTTCACTCCTAGCCACAGGTCATCCCCTAACTTTTCAACGTTAGTGGGTTCGGTCCTCCAGTTGATGTTACTCAACCTTCAACCTGCCCATGGCTAGATCACCGGGTTTCGGGTCTATACCTTGCAACTATTCGCCCAGTTAAGACTCGGTTTCCCTACGGCTACCCTATTCGGTTAACCTCGCTACAAAATATAAGTCGCTGACCCATTATACAAAAGGTACGCAGTCACCCAACAAGTGGGCTCCTACTGCTTGTACGTACACGGTTTCAGGTTCTATTTCACTCCCCTCACAGGGGTTCTTTTCGCCTTTCCCTCACGGTACTGGTTCACTATCGGTCAGTTGGGAGTATTTAGCCTTAGATGATGGTCCACCTATATTCAGTCAAAGTTTCACGTGCTCCGACCTACTCGATTTCACTTAAAATGTCTTTTCATGTACGGGACTATCACCCTGTATCGTGGCGCTTTCCAGCAGCCTTCCATTAACACATAATAAGCTTAAGGGCTGTTCCGATTTCGCTCGCCGCTACTTTCGGAATCTCGGTTGATTTCTTTTCCTACGGGTACTTAGATGTTTCAGTTCTCCGCGTTCGC
>NZ_JBEOOQ010000093.1:0-1014 GCF_040309305.1 Pseudoalteromonas sp. RB2-MNA-CIBAN-0110
TAAACTGCCGAGTGTCAGGCGTCACTTTGCCTTGATGCATTTTTTATGTTGTTTATGCAAAGGCAGCAGCAAGATTTTGAAGTTCAGCTAAATGTCTAGGCTGTTTGGGCTGTACGATATCTTCATT
Source organism: Pseudoalteromonas sp. RB2-MNA-CIBAN-0110 (assembly GCF_040309305.1). Lineage (NCBI taxonomy): Bacteria > Pseudomonadati > Pseudomonadota > Gammaproteobacteria > Alteromonadales > Pseudoalteromonadaceae > Pseudoalteromonas > Pseudoalteromonas sp. RB2-MNA-CIBAN-0110. Next base: position 128 of record NZ_JBEOOQ010000093.1, read on the forward strand.
AATCTTAAGAATAAGGCTTTTAAATACTTCTGTATTATTTTTAAGACCTTGAGATGCCATTAATGACTTGATTTCGTTAATACTCTTTTCATTTAACTTAACGGAAAACCTTTTCGATGCTTTCGCTTTTGCAACATCTGAATTTAATAATAAACCTAAATTACGTTGAGAATACCGCTTTGAGCTTAGCGCATGCAAATAATATAAAACCAATGACTTATTAAAACTATCACTCAAACTAGGATTTATCTTTTGAGTAGCTAAATTTAGAATATCTAGATAATGAGCGGGTAAACGTACATCAATTGGAGTTTTAATCTTGTTATATTCAGCTTTAATTTTAGCTGTTGATTGTTTTGGTATACTAACTACTCTCTTGCAATCATTACAAACAGCAGCTAATATATTTTTCACTGCGCCAGAGCTATCACTAAAACTAACATCACGAAGCATATATGTAGCATGGGTTAAGCCACACTCAGAGCACACTACTTGCCTTGAATCGCCTTCTTTTACTATTTTCATATTACACTCCGCTTTCATGAACACTGATAAACATTACATCTGGCTCTACAAAATAAAACTTTACATACCATCGTTTACCATCTTTAAATGGCTTCAATACATGTACATCGATAGATGATGCCTTATGATGAGGGCTAACCTCATATTCATTACCTCGGGTCTTCTTTATTAACCCAATAACCTCGTCATCGGTTAATTGCCCACACTGGAAAAGGTTCTTAACATCAATATTGTCTCTTACTTCGTGATCATATGAACCATCTGCTAAGCAAGCTATAACTTTCAATTTTACGTCTTTAAAACCCATTTCTAACCCTTAGATTATGTACGCTAGCATTCGTACACTCAATTATTGTACGTTA
>NZ_JBEOOQ010000094.1:0-882 GCF_040309305.1 Pseudoalteromonas sp. RB2-MNA-CIBAN-0110
TAGGGCGTGTTGATCTTTGCGGTATAAAAAACAAACAGCATGAGGATAAGGTATAATTGAATTCGCTAAAAAACGTTACACCGAACCCTCATGCCAAGATTAATGTTAACAGACGCGACATGGAATGTCTTATCAAAAGTAATGCACTTAAGTGGTCGAATTTATAATAAGCCTGAGCATAGAAAAACGCTCGAAGGCATACTCTATAAGATGCGTACCGGTATTCCTTGGCGAGATTTACCGTCTTATTTCGGCTCGTGGAGTGCTATCTATAGACGATTTAATTTATGGTCCAAAAAAGATATTTTGAATGAATTATTTCGTGTGTTATCCCACTATGCTGATATGGATTGGATCTTTATTGATGGCAGTATTGTCAGGGCTCACCAGCATAGTTGCGGTGCAAGAACCGCTGGCAATGAATCAATCGGTAAGAGTCGAGGTGGCAATTCGACTAAAATTCATCTTGCAGTAGATAGCGGAGGATTGCCTGTTTATTATGAATTATCCTGTGGAAATACGCATGATATCGTCCATGCAGAGTCACTTGTAGACAATTGCCCAACGAGTAATGTGGTTGTCGCAGATAAAGGCTACGATAGTGAAAAACTAAGAGAGTTTATTCGTGATAATAGCGCTACACCCGTTATTCCACGCAAGGATAACAGTTTAGTGGGTAATGAAGATATTGACTGGTGCATGTACAAATATAGGCACTTAGTTGAAAATGCCTTTGGTCGGATCAAACAATATAGAGGGATAGCTACAAGGTATGAAAAGCTTGAACGGAATTATCATTCCATGCTCGCTTTAGCATTTACTATGATGTGGCTACCAATGTGGGCTGATTAATATATATACTACAAAGATCAACAGCCCCTA
>NZ_JBEOOQ010000095.1:0-801 GCF_040309305.1 Pseudoalteromonas sp. RB2-MNA-CIBAN-0110
TTCAAGTTATTATGATTTTAAGCAGCGTGTGACATCAATTAAACTTGAAGAGGTGCAACTTAGGTCAACGATTAATGAGTTATTTTCACTCAGTCGTGGAGCTGCTGGTAGCCGCATGTTGGTGGCGATGCTAAAAGACGCTGACTTACCTGTTGGCGTCTTTAAGGTACGCCGTATCATGCGTGACATGGGATTGGTCTGTAAACAACCTGGGCCTCATTCATATAAATTAGCGAAGGGGGAGCGACCAGACATTCCAAACAGACTTAACCGTGAATTTGAAGTAAATAGCCCAAACCAAGTTTGGTGTGGGGATATTACGTATATTTGGACGGGCAAGAAATGGTCGTATTTGGCTGTTATTATTGACTTATTTGCTCGTCGTGTGGTTGGCTGGGCAATGTCTGATAAGCCTGATACTGACTTAGTTATTAAAGCATTAGATAGAGCATACGAACAACGAGGCAAGCCATCTGGGCTGATGTTTCATTCAGACCAAGGGAGTCAATACAGCGCAAAAAGGTTTCAACAAAGGCTGTGGCGTTACCGTATAAAACAAAGTATGAGTCGCCGAGGGAATTGCTGGGATAATGCCCCGATGGAGCGCCTATTTAGAAGTTTAAAAACAGAATGGGTTCCCTCATTGGGTTATCGTAATTATCAAGAAGCTGAAAAAGATATTAGCTATTATTTGATGAATTACTATAACTGGCGCAGGCCGCATAGCCACAACCAAATGGTTGCCCCTGGAGTAGCCGAAGAAAAACTTAATTCACTGTCCGGAATTAGCTGACCACAACA
>NZ_JBEOOQ010000096.1:0-714 GCF_040309305.1 Pseudoalteromonas sp. RB2-MNA-CIBAN-0110
CAAGGCAATACAGTTGCCACACAATAAAGTAAAGGCATTCACTTTCGCTTGACCCCGTAAGGTCAGTTTATTCATGCCTTTATTCACTGTAATATTCCGCTTTTTATTTAAAGGAAAGCCGGTTTAATACAGCCGAGTCGTTTTCCATTCTTTAATAAACAGCTATCGTAGCCCGATTGGGCTGTCTATTTTTACTTTCATTTTGTCTACATAGCTCAGCTTTTTGCGTGATTCATTATTTATAATAATGCACTCTTCATACTGTTTTTGTTGACATTTTTCACATTAATTAGGATGGGTGTCATCCTAATTAATGTGATTTATAAATTGAAATTAAAATCTACAGCTTCAACGGTAACTACATCACCAGATTGCATTTCAATATAGTATTCTAATGGTGCCTTAAAACCAGTGCCGTTAATGCTAGATGACGGCCCCCACTCTTCATTGTGTGGAATAGATAGTCCAGTTACCAAATTAAAGCTTAAGGTAAATTCGATAATCTTACTTTGTTCTTTACTGAAAAAATTACCATTCACACTCAAAGCCTTTACTTCCCATAGATACGATATGGACGTTATTGTTGCATCATGTAGCGGTAAATCTTCAAATTTCATATGGTGCTCGTCTTTTAACATAACGAGCCTGTAGATTAACTCGTTTTTTATTTATTTTTATTGATAAACAAACCATAGCTGAGTTCCTATTTTGGTT
>NZ_JBEOOQ010000097.1:0-685 GCF_040309305.1 Pseudoalteromonas sp. RB2-MNA-CIBAN-0110
GCTGTGTCATGTTGAACTTGCGACACGCGATGACAAACGCCTTCAGCGGCTTTTAAAAGATGCAAAATTGCCAGTGGGTAAACACCTTAGCAGCTTCGACTTTACCCTTGTTGATGGGGTTAGTAAGCCCCTTGTTGCTGAGTTAATAAATCAGCCGGATTGGTTGAAGCACGGTGGCAATATATTGCTATTTGGCGCCAGTGGGCTTGGTAAAACGCATATCGCCAGTAGCATCGGTTATGGCCTTATCGAGCAGAGCCATAAAGTTAAGTTCGTTGCCGCGTCAGCGATTGTTCAACAACTCCAGCAAGCAAAGCGACATTTACGCTTGCAAGATGAACTTGTAAAGCTCGATAAATACAGCTTATTAATCGTTGATGACGTTGGTTACGTTCGAAAAACTGAACAGGAAACGAGCGTGCTGTTTGAATTGATAGCCCATCGCTATGAGCGACACAGCATGATCATCACATCAAACAAATCATTTGAGCAATGGGATGAGCTATTTGAAGATTCAACAATGACTGTCGCGGCAATCGATCGTTTGGTTCATCATGCCACGATTATTCATTGCGAAGGTGACAGTTACCGGCGCAAAACAGCGCTCAATAAGAGCAAATGAAATTCGGTGTCAACCGGCCACGATAATTGACGCGGAACCGGCCAAGTTAATTGACGCTAGATA
>NZ_JBEOOQ010000098.1:0-642 GCF_040309305.1 Pseudoalteromonas sp. RB2-MNA-CIBAN-0110
TGTGACGTTACTGACAGAAGAAGCACCGGCTAACTCCGTGCCAGCAGCCGCGGTAATACGGAGGGTGCGAGCGTTAATCGGAATTACTGGGCGTAAAGCGTACGCAGGCGGTTTGTTAAGCGAGATGTGAAAGCCCCGGGCTCAACCTGGGAACTGCATTTCGAACTGGCAAACTAGAGTGTGATAGAGGGTGGTAGAATTTCAGGTGTAGCGGTGAAATGCGTAGAGATCTGAAGGAATACCGATGGCGAAGGCAGCCACCTGGGTCAACACTGACGCTCATGTACGAAAGCGTGGGGAGCAAACGGGATTAGATACCCCGGTAGTCCACGCCGTAAACGATGTCTACTAGAAGCTCGGAGCCTCGGTTCTGTTTTTCAAAGCTAACGCATTAAGTAGACCGCCTGGGGAGTACGGCCGCAAGGTTAAAACTCAAATGAATTGACGGGGGCCCGCACAAGCGGTGGAGCATGTGGTTTAATTCGATGCAACGCGAAGAACCTTACCTACACTTGACATACAGAGAACTTACCAGAGATGGTTTGGTGCCTTCGGGAACTCTGATACAGGTGCTGCATGGCTGTCGTCAGCTCGTGTTGTGAGATGTTGGGTTAAGTCCCGCAACGAGCGCAACCCCTATCC
>NZ_JBEOOQ010000099.1:0-612 GCF_040309305.1 Pseudoalteromonas sp. RB2-MNA-CIBAN-0110
CGTTGATAATGTAACCATAAATGCCGATGGCACATGGGAAGTAAGTGACGAAGATATAAGCTCACTTGCAGATGGAGACGTAACAGTAAGTGTTAGCGTATTTGATAACGCCGGTAATGAAGCGGTAAATACCGCAACACTAACCAAAGACACCAACGCCAATGTAACCGTTGAAATACAAGATACAGCCGATAACGTTATTAACGGCAATGGCGAAAGCTCAGCTGTAACAATTACAGGCACAGCGGTTGGTGTAGAGGATGGTCGTACGGTAACAGTAACAGTAACCGATGGCACAACAACTAAAACCTTTACTGCAACAGTGACTGGTGAAGCGTATACAATTTCAGATAAGGATTTATCAGCCTTTAACGATGGTGAAATTACAGCCATAGCTACAGTAAGCGACTTAGCTGGCAATACAGCAACCAGCCAAGATACCGCAATTATTGACCAAACAGCCGTTACCAGCATTATTGCAGCAACCGGTGGCGACAACGTTATTAATAGCGCAGAGCAATCAAGCGTGGTAGTAAACGGTGTAATAGAAGAAGCCGATACAAACCAAACCGCGACAGTCACCTTTACAGATAGCAATAACGACACAGTTGT
>NZ_JBEOOQ010000100.1:0-609 GCF_040309305.1 Pseudoalteromonas sp. RB2-MNA-CIBAN-0110
CTCCCTTTGATTATTGTAACCACTTTAATCATGGCACATAGATGCCGTATAGGGAGGAGACCATTACATCAGGTTAGCTATAGCCTACACATAAGAGAATATTATGAGCGAAAAAATAAACGAAGAAGCACTCCACGCCTTAAAAATAGCTTTTACATACATGCCTAAAGCGATTGAAGTGACAAAGTATGAATATGGCGAGCGCTACCAAAGCGTACTTGATCACATTGAAGCTGTACGTGAAACACTGCTTATTAACGATGTTGACCCAGAGGAAGTAGGCGGCGATATCAACCCGCAATATACCCCAAATTCAACGTATTAAAAGTATACCGCTGAGTATTATATGCTCGGCGGCATGTTGCGCTATATACAAGGGCCTGTTTATCTTTCGAGGTTAAATTTGCAGCAGACTGTTTGGTATTTAGGCGAGGCAGAGCCTATGTAGTGTGGTTATTCCCCATAAATAGGCGATAACGCAGCATAAATGCCAAACATGCGTTGCCCTTTGGGTTCTGCCTAGGGACAATTTACTCTTTGTTGCTCGGTTTTTACTTATTCTTACATGGATGTAAGCCAGTAGAATAACGCAGGAGCAGTTATCGAGCC
>NZ_JBEOOQ010000101.1:0-560 GCF_040309305.1 Pseudoalteromonas sp. RB2-MNA-CIBAN-0110
TTTTGTCATAGAACACCTCTGTTTGAGTGGTAATAATACCACCTAAATTTGTGTCCGGTTTCATTGAATCACAACACTTTATAACTTAAAGGAAGTTTGAGCTATGCATAGTTTGAGTTTGTTAAAGGAATAATATGTCTATTTATAAGTACTTAGGTGGCCCATTACCTAAAAAAACAATTTTTAATAAATACTTTAATGCTAAGACAAGTAAAAGTCTTACAATGAAATTTGGTGGATTATGTATTCTTTATGACTGGCTATATATCGATAAGTTAGGCCTAAAGGCACAACCCCAGCGCTTTCAAGTCCATTCATGCGGTAATGACCCCATGAGAGCACTTATCTTTGGTCCCATGTTTTTGGGGTTTGTTGGTAGTTTGGTTGTTGCTTTAGATATAATGCTAATCCCATTTCATGGAGAGGACGATGCTTTTCATTGGTGGTTACTTTATTTAGTACTCGGCTTTAACCTTACATTTTTTGTTGTGATTCAATGAAACCGGACACAAATTTAGGTGGTATTATTACCACTCAAACAGAGGTGTTCTATGACAAAA
>NZ_JBEOOQ010000102.1:0-552 GCF_040309305.1 Pseudoalteromonas sp. RB2-MNA-CIBAN-0110
AGAATGGTGGGTTATGATGGATTTGAACCATCGACCAATTGATTAAAAGTCAACTGCTCTACCAACTGAGCTAATAACCCGCTCTATTGTTGCGTTTTAAATGCAACTTACTACTTTACGTAAATCCGTCGATTGGAACCAATCACTATTCAAAGGAATAAAGAATGGTGGGTTATGATGGATTTGAACCATCGACCAATTGATTAAAAGTCAACTGCTCTACCAACTGAGCTAATAACCCGTTCCAGTTGCTAACTTATTTCTAAGTTAAAGCCTGCGTAAATCCGCCGATTGATGCCACACACTATTCACAAGGAATAAAGAATGGTGGGTCATGATGGATTTGAACCATCGACCAATTGATTAAAAGTCAACTGCTCTACCAACTGAGCTAATGACCCGCTCTGACGTTGCGTTTTATAACAACTTAGTATTCTACGTAAATCCGCCGATAAAAGACCATTCAAAGAATGGTGGGTTATGATGGATTTGAACCATCGACCAATTGATTAAAAGTCAACTGCTCTACCAACTGAGCTAATAACCCGCTCT
>NZ_JBEOOQ010000103.1:0-542 GCF_040309305.1 Pseudoalteromonas sp. RB2-MNA-CIBAN-0110
GTTAATTCAATAGAATATGGACATTTACCACCCAGCAAGATAGTCCCTAAACTATTGGATAAAGGTGTGTGGATAGCATCAGAAAGCTCGTTTTATCGCGTTATGAAATCACATAAATTATTAACACACAGAGAAAAAGTTAAACCAAATAAAAAGATAAAAAAGCCAAAAGCGCTCAAGGCAATACGTGTAAACGAAATTTATACATGGGATATCACGTATTTGCCAACAGCTGTTAAAGGTCAGTTTTTATACTTATATTTAGTGATGGATATTTATAGTCGAAGAATAGTTGGTTGGCAGGTTCATGACACACAACTAAGCACACTGGCGGCTGATTTAATGGTAGATATTTGCAGGCGAGAGCAGGTAAAGCCTGAGCAAGTCACGTTGCACTCGGATAATGGCAGTCCAATGAAAGGGGCAACGTTATTAGCGACATTGCAGGAGTTAGGTATTGTTCCTTCATTTAGCCGACCGTCTGTGAGTAATGATAATCCTTATTCTGAATCGCTATTTAAGACGTTAAAGTATCGCCCGGA
>NZ_JBEOOQ010000104.1:0-528 GCF_040309305.1 Pseudoalteromonas sp. RB2-MNA-CIBAN-0110
TGCTGTACCGAACCTTATCAGATCAACCGGCCAAGATAATTGTCGCTAGACCGGCCACCGTAATTGTCGCTTAATAGCAATTAGCTTAATTTGTGATTTAAGTATTAGTTTCAATGCTTTTTTGTGGGTTTTATGACCTTATTTATACTTTGTTTTCTAGGTGAAACTAAGCGTGAATAGGACATAGGGTTAATAATTGTCATATAGCTACATGAAGCCATGTGTGGAATAGCTAATGATAGAAATAATTTGTAATAATTTATTTCTATAAATTAAAACTTATGTTTGTTTTTATACTTTTAATTTATTCAATTATGTAATACCAATTCGCAGTAATACTTAATCAATTTGAGGGGTTAAAGTTGATGCTAAAGGCATTGAAATTTTCTGATTTACGACTGCTAGATACAGGAGGTGGGGTAATGCAGGAGTAATTGCTGATAATGGCTAAGTAATACCAACCTGCATAAATCTTTGATCAATTTAACGAATTAAATTGCACTATAACGTCGTTAAAAATTTTTTATT
>NZ_JBEOOQ010000105.1:0-515 GCF_040309305.1 Pseudoalteromonas sp. RB2-MNA-CIBAN-0110
CTATGTGAAAGTAGGACATTACCAGGCTTCAAATTGTAGAAAGCCCGAATCTAACGATTCGGGCTTTTTTACGTCTGTAGAAAAGTAAAATACGCGTAATTAATGCACACTCACATCAACACCCATCACGTAGGTCGGGCGAGCGTAGCGACTCCCGACGCTAAAATCATGAAAAACCTCCGCTCAGCAATGAGTGCGCCGCATTTTCACTATGACTCTCCACCGCTGTGGGCACTATGACATTACACAAGCTTCACATTGTAGAAAGCCCGAATCTAACGATTCGGGCTTTTTTATGCTTGTAGAAAAAGTGATTCAGGTATTCCTCTATAGCGGAGCGTCTCTTAGTGAATAATTCACTTAATTTAACGAGTTAAAGTGCTCGCTGATGCGAGCGTAGCGACTCCCAACGTTAAAATCACATCGAGATAGCTACAGTGTTCTTATTTCACGAGCTGGGTTACCCGCTACTACAGTATTAGGCATTACATTTTTAGTAACCACAGCACCCGCAC
>NZ_JBEOOQ010000106.1:0-462 GCF_040309305.1 Pseudoalteromonas sp. RB2-MNA-CIBAN-0110
CCCTTGTTGGCAGTGGTTTTGACCAAGCGCGCAAGCGAGATAAGTTTTGCCACAACCTGTTGCTCCTGTGATCAAGATGTTTTGGTGAAGACGAAGCCATTCACCTTGTGCTAATGAACGGATCTGAGCTTTATCGAGTTGTCGTGCTGCGCCATAGTTGAGTTGGGCAAGTGTGCCGCCAACTCTGAACTTTGCTTGTCGCGTTAGGCGATCTATTTTACGCTGATCACGCTGCGTTATTTCATGTTCAAGCAATAAACTTAGCCGCTCTTCGAAGCTTTGTTCAACGTATAAATTGGGTTGCTCGTATTGCTGCAATAGCGCATCACGTATGCCGCTTAGCTTTAAATTACTTAACTGATTATTAACTTGTTGATTGATATTTTGCATAAGTCTTCCTATGGTTTGTTAATTTTTATTAATGGTAATAGTGGTTGCCACGGATATTTTTATGATCAATAT
>NZ_JBEOOQ010000107.1:0-438 GCF_040309305.1 Pseudoalteromonas sp. RB2-MNA-CIBAN-0110
TTATATTGGGAGCGTGTAGTGCGTTTTATGGACAACAGCCAACCACTTCCTGATGTACCTGAGTATGAAAACTACCGCCACCTTGATGAACCCACCGCTGAATTTGATAAAAAAAATGACAGACCTAATAAATTTTGGAGTGACTTTTCACTTGCTCAACAAGTCGAAATATGGCAAAAGTTTAATAAAGAGGCTGCTCATTTTAATTGGCTCAGAGCGACACCTAACGAAGAAATAATTAAGCCTTGGCTGCATTTTAAAGGTGCGCCAGAGCGTATCGAAAAACTAACATGGAAATACAAAGCAAAGCGTTTAGCGCTACAGTTGTTTATGGGCATACCTTAAGCGCATTACAAAAGCTGCTTTGTTGTGGTCAGCTAATTCCGGACAGTGAATTAAGTTTTTCTTCGGCTACTCCAGGGGCAACCATTTGGTTGT
>NZ_JBEOOQ010000108.1:0-430 GCF_040309305.1 Pseudoalteromonas sp. RB2-MNA-CIBAN-0110
TTAGAGGCTTTTCCTGGAAGTATGGCATCAGCAACTTCATCACCGTAGTGACTCGTCTCGTGTCTCAGGTTTAATGTTTGTCCGGATTTACCTAAACAAACGCCCTACTCACTTTCACATAGACTACCAACGCTATGCTTGCTTAGCCTGCTCCGTCCCCCCATCGCAATTATATCGAGTACAGAAATATTAATCTGTTTCCCATCGACTACGCCTTTCGGCCTCGCCTTAGGGGTCGACTTACCCTACCCTGATTAACATGGGATAGGAACCCTTGGTCTTCCGGCGTGGGAGTTTTTCACTCCCATTATCGTTACTCATGTCAGCATTCGCACTTCTGATACCTCCAGCACACCTCCCGGTACACCTTCAACGGCTTACAGAACGCTCCCCTACCACTCAGAATAAATTCTGAATCCGCAGCTTCGGT
>NZ_JBEOOQ010000109.1:0-415 GCF_040309305.1 Pseudoalteromonas sp. RB2-MNA-CIBAN-0110
CGGCTTAGCGCCAAATGAATCTGAGGTTAGATATCAAGATTCTAAAACTGTGGCCAAATTTTATTGACCACTACAAACTAAACCGCCTTTTGATGGTATGTGAACTTTATCATCCGCTGCATACGAAGTTATACTGATTACAGTGTCTTGACTAAAGTGTGCATCTGTTATTTCTATCCAAGTATCTACGCCATCAATTTTTACAATTGCATCAGGCGGATCTGGTCTGTCAATTATTTTAAGTACTTTACCTTGTGATGAAAGGAGGCTCTTATATGAATCTAGAACAGCACTTTCATGCGTGGAGTTTAAATCTCTGTGTGAAGTCATCTTGAACCTATAACGAGCCTGTAGATTAACTCGTTTTTTTATTTATTTTTATTGATAAACAAACCATAGCTGAGTTCCTATTTTG
>NZ_JBEOOQ010000110.1:0-403 GCF_040309305.1 Pseudoalteromonas sp. RB2-MNA-CIBAN-0110
GCTCTTGAATAGCGTTTTTCGTTTCGCTCTCGCTTTTTTTCACTTCCATCTTGATAAACTTGTTTAAAGTCTTGAATTCTTTGCTCACGGCCTGCTTGGTAAGCTCGGTTTGCTGCTTCGAGTTCGACTCTAAGGTCTGCGCCAGCTCTGAAAGATGATTCATAAATAGCCCCTTTTAGCCTGATATTTTGCCCACCCTGCGGACTTTTGATTGAAATTGTTTTAGATGCTTTTCTGGCTATTTCAAAGCCTGCATTTTGCAAGGCCGCGATAATGTCATCTCTATTTTTAACAAGCCCATTTTTAGCCATGTTCGTTAAAGTGCCCGTAATACTTTCAACAGCTTGTTTTTTATCCCTCGGTAAATCTCGAGATTGCGTCAAAATAGATTTGTGTTTTGGGT
>NZ_JBEOOQ010000111.1:0-403 GCF_040309305.1 Pseudoalteromonas sp. RB2-MNA-CIBAN-0110
ATGCTGGTGGGCTTGAAAGGAAACTGTGGTTGCTGAAACACGAAGGATTAATGTAAATTAATTGATAAAATATAGTCAGTCTGCTTAACTCAACCTATAATTTAAATAATCAACTAATAAAAATTATTATGCGTATTAATAGCTTAGTTTACTTTTTTATTGCCAGTTTAATGTTTACCGCTACTGCGTTTAGCAAACCGCAGAGTCTCGTGTTTTGTTACGAAGACAAAAACAAAGCACCCATTTATTAAGGTGATGGACAAAATATACCAACAGATAAACCTGGTGCATCAATCGAAATACTTCAACAACTTGATTTAGCATTGCCCAATGTAGCAATATCATTTGTTAGAAAGCCATGGCGTAGATGCTTAAACGATTTAGAATTTAATCGAGTTAATGC
>NZ_JBEOOQ010000112.1:0-400 GCF_040309305.1 Pseudoalteromonas sp. RB2-MNA-CIBAN-0110
GCGCTGGCGACGGCAGCCAAAGAGGGGCTGCCGCTGGTCCCTCTCTGGACACTCTCAGCGCACCCGAGCATCACGCTTAATCCTTCAATGCACAATTGATGTGAACGTAAACGGCGAAGATAGGCCATCCATGGCCTAGTTTCGCCTTATCGCGCATCCATGCGCGACATTACCTCATCAATTGCTTATTTTCATGGCGTGATGACGGGGGAGGGTGTTAAACGTGAGATTAGTGTTTGGTTTTGGAAAGAAACAAGACCTGATCCTCTGTATTTCCTCTAGGCTGGGTAGAGCGAAACGAAACCCAACAAATCACAAATATACTTACTCGCTCAAAAACCAAGAGTATGTGTTATTTATTGTAGGCGTTTAGCTTGCTGACGCGCGGGCGATAGCCCGA
>NZ_JBEOOQ010000113.1:0-380 GCF_040309305.1 Pseudoalteromonas sp. RB2-MNA-CIBAN-0110
AACGGTGTAATAGAAGAAGCCGATACAAACCAAACCGCGACAGTCACCTTTACAGATAGCAATAACGACACAGTTGTTGTTCCTGGCGTATCAATTAACGCAGCGGGTGAGTGGGTTATTGATGCAGCAGACATAACAACGCTTGCCGATGGTGAAATTACAGTAAGTGTTAGCGCATTAGACGTTGAGGGCAATTTAGCCACAAACGAAACCACCTTTACCAAAGACACCACAGCTACTGTAACGGTAGATATAAATGACACAGACGACAACGTAATAAATGGCAATGGTGAAAATACAAACGTTGAAATTACAGGTACCACAACCGGTGTTGAAGACGACCAAAAAGTAACGGTTGTAGTAAAAGATGCAGCCGGTAA
>NZ_JBEOOQ010000114.1:0-366 GCF_040309305.1 Pseudoalteromonas sp. RB2-MNA-CIBAN-0110
CCATTAGTCCATAGCATAGCGGTAACCGCTAAAATAATAACCAGTAAAATTAAGCCACAAGTTACTACAGAGCTTGCGTAAATAAAGCCTCGTTCTTCTGGTATATGCATTAATATTGGCACACCGGTATAAAGTAAATAAACCGAGTAAGCCAAAGCAACCATGCCTACGCACACCACAAACCATAAGTGCGGTAAAAAAGCAGCTAGTGCCGACATAAACACCGGGGTTGCAGTATAAGCTGCTAGTTCGAGAGCTTGAGTGAAAGTGGGCTGAGCACCAAAGGTTACTCCCATCCAGTGGGCTAAATAAGCCAAAGCAAATATACCCGCAATTAGCGCCACATACATTGCAATTGCAATAAGT
>NZ_JBEOOQ010000115.1:0-343 GCF_040309305.1 Pseudoalteromonas sp. RB2-MNA-CIBAN-0110
GAGAAAACACAAGCGATGGTTTATTAGCGGAGCTTTTTCAATTTAGCTTTATTGTTACCTCTAAAAGCGCAGCGTCTCTTAACCTCTTTGTGAATAAGTCGCTTATTACGGACGTTACTCGTCACGACAATAAGTTGTGCTTCTACAGGTTAATTTGTACTTGATATTTAATTTCGGCTGTAGGCGTGAAGTTTGCTTACGCAAGAACGGAGTTTTTCAAGTTAGTTGTCGCATCAAATTAAATTTTATGCCGCCCGCATTGCTTCTTTTTCTCTGGATTTAAATTTACTTCATTGATCATCGTCCAATCTCGAGACTTTCCTGACCAACGAATTGGATTCTG
>NZ_JBEOOQ010000116.1:0-334 GCF_040309305.1 Pseudoalteromonas sp. RB2-MNA-CIBAN-0110
AGTCTATACAGTGTATGAAAAAGACGCTTAGATACAACTACAGGCTAAATCCTACGCCAGAGCAAGAAGCTAAACTCGTTGAGTTTGGCGCGACAGCGCGTGGCATTTGGAACTTATTGTTGTCTGAGAACATGCGTCGATACGAGCACGATAAAACGTTTTTGTTTTACAAAGACATGGCCTCACTACTTAAAGATATCAAGACGTTCGAAGAGTTTAACTGGATCAAAGCATTCGATTCTGCGGCAGCTCAACAAGTTGCCCGCGACCTGGAATTAGCGCTCAAGAATGTTTTTACTAAAGGTCGCTTGCAACGCTTTCCAAAGCACAAGAT
>NZ_JBEOOQ010000117.1:0-334 GCF_040309305.1 Pseudoalteromonas sp. RB2-MNA-CIBAN-0110
CTTCAACACTTTGCTCTTGGCCATGATCTATCAAACAAGAAAAATCCCAATACACCTTCTGGTTGTTAGAATTTTCTCGCTTACTGTACTTGCCATGTCTACATCCTAGGCATATTTTCGTGCTCTCTAGCTCTCTCAGTGGCTCTGTGATGCGCTTTGGTTGCTTCTGTCCTGTATCGGTCGCTAAACTGTTCAAGGACTCGTGTAGTTCTCTGAACTGCTCCTCGTAGTCTTTCTGTAACAGTTTCAGTGATTGCAGCAATTGTTGCTCTAGCTCGGTCATTTTTTTCTAGCTCCTGTTCCAAATTTTGTCCAAATCGATTACGTCCTGGAT
>NZ_JBEOOQ010000118.1:0-333 GCF_040309305.1 Pseudoalteromonas sp. RB2-MNA-CIBAN-0110
GGGTAGAGGCTACGCAGTTTATAACCGTAGGTTTGTTTATTGCCTTTATCTTTAGCAAATAAGTCATAGGTTAAATGTTGATGATCGCGCAGTTTAAACAGTGGTTGTTCTAAAAATAACTGCTGTTGTAAATTATTTAATACCTTTTGTACCTTGCTATGAAACAGTGCTGAATTTGCACGCAGATCGTCACCGGTTGCTAAAAATAACAGCCTGATTTTTTTACTGGCTATATTTTCAGTGTAGTACGCTTTATGTGCTTCGTGGTAGCGAGGGTTATAAAAAAACAACATTTGTTTATTCGTTTCAAGCTGATACGACTCATCGTTAAAG
>NZ_JBEOOQ010000119.1:0-331 GCF_040309305.1 Pseudoalteromonas sp. RB2-MNA-CIBAN-0110
TCGTAATCCTGTTGGGTATGCAAAAGCGTTAAAAGAGTTTGACGATTATTTGCCAACTATATTAAACGCACTTAAAGCCGATGATTTACTAATTATTACTGCCGATCATGGCTGCGATCCAACCTTTCCAGGTTCTGAGCACACCCGTGAATACGTACCAGTAATTGCTTACCAACCGGGTATGAGCGACACCCCACTTGGTGAGCGCAATAGTTTTGCAGACATAGGTCAAACCTTAGCACAATGGTTTAACTTACCTGCGCTTGAATACGGTGATGGCTTTATAGATAAGCTAACTACATCTAAATAAAAAGGAAAGATTAATGAGTAC
>NZ_JBEOOQ010000120.1:0-318 GCF_040309305.1 Pseudoalteromonas sp. RB2-MNA-CIBAN-0110
TAAGTCATTATGGTTAGCACTACCTGAGTAAATACTGTCTCGAGTTGGGAAGTAGTCGATTAACGTACCTGCGCGGGTTGTTATTGTGCTTATTGGATTTATGTTTTTAGCGGTACCTATTTCTTTAGGGGCATAAACCATAGTTCTAAAATGGTTAGCTACATACACTAAGTTACTTTCTTTTGCGTAAACAGGCTCGCTGGTCATTTCTTGAAAACTCGTATCTAAACCAAGAATGCGAGCATAGCTTTGGGTAAGCACCGCTAGGCTAATACAGTTTCCTTGCGCTCGATTAACTGTTTGTGTAGAAGTGAGTGT
>NZ_JBEOOQ010000121.1:0-317 GCF_040309305.1 Pseudoalteromonas sp. RB2-MNA-CIBAN-0110
GTGTTGGTCGGGTAATGATGATGAAAGCCACGATGCTCGTCATACTCATGGCGCTCATGGGGTTATTTCGGTTAGTTCTAATCTTATGCCAGAATTGTTTCGCCAGTTAATGGATGCGCCAAATGCTGCGCTAAATACGTCATTACAACCATTAATAAATTGGTTGTTTTGCGAGCCAAATCCAATTGCGATTAATACTGCACTCATGATGACTGAGGCAGTTGAACCGGTATTTAGATTACCTTACTTACCCCTTAACGACGCACAGCAACAACAAGGTGAAAAGTTGATTAATCAGCTAAGCGCAAGTGATGTTG
>NZ_JBEOOQ010000122.1:0-305 GCF_040309305.1 Pseudoalteromonas sp. RB2-MNA-CIBAN-0110
TGGAGCTAAGCAGGATCGAACTGCTGACCTCCTGCGTGCAAGGCAGGCGCTCTCCCAGCTGAGCTATAGCCCCACATATGCTGGTACTTATTGTTTTAACCATCTTCTTAATTAGATAAGAAGTGGTGGGTCTGAGTAGATTTGAACTACCGACCTCACCCTTATCAGGGGTGCGCTCTAACCAGCTGAGCTACAGACCCAAAACAATAAGTGTTGTTCTCTTTACAATAACAATCATCTGTGTGGACACTACGAACAAATAAGTTCTAAATCGTATAAGGAGGTGATCCAGCCCCAGGTTCCCC
>NZ_JBEOOQ010000123.1:0-303 GCF_040309305.1 Pseudoalteromonas sp. RB2-MNA-CIBAN-0110
GCATGAATAAACTGACCTTACGGGGTCAAGCGAAAGTGAATGCCTTTACTTTATTGTGTGGCAACTGTATTGCCTTGCTCATAATATAGAAAAGCTGCAAAACACGATGCATTAAGAAGGGTAAGCCCTCTTACTCTAAATAAAAGCCACTCAACCACCCTTAATCCCTTCCAAAACGCCAATTAAAACAATATCAAACACTTCTATATTCTGTGTAAAAAGACAGTTATCTAGCGTCAATTAACTTGGCCGGTTCCGCGTCAATTATCGTGGCCGGTTGACACCGAATTTCATTTGCTCTTA
>NZ_JBEOOQ010000124.1:0-302 GCF_040309305.1 Pseudoalteromonas sp. RB2-MNA-CIBAN-0110
GTATATCACCCCTATGTTTTGCCTTTTGAGCGTGAGTTTGAGTGTCGATTAGTGTCGCACCAAACAGATAGTGGAAACATACTAGCGCAGCGTTTGGGTGGCGGTGGTGCTATTAACGATACAATGGAACTCGAAGGCTATTTAGTTGGTGAGCGAGACGACAACGGCGACTTTGGATTAGAAGCTTATGAGCTTGAGCTAAGTTGTCAATTAATTGAACAAGGTAAATTATTGGCTGATTGGGGCTCGTTATTTGAGCTTGAAAAAAAGCATAACGAATATGTGTATGAGGCAACTTATTG
>NZ_JBEOOQ010000125.1:0-301 GCF_040309305.1 Pseudoalteromonas sp. RB2-MNA-CIBAN-0110
ATGTCAACCAACCATTTATACGAAAAGTACGATTGTAGATTTTCAATCAGTTGCAAGAATACGTTATTACGGATATATCGGTTGTAAAAGTTTTTTTTTTTTTTTTTTTTTTTTTTTTTTTTTTAAAATTTTTTATTTTATTTTAAAATTTTTTTTTTTAAAAATAAAAAAATTTAATTTTAATATCATTCCCCCATTTACTTACTTTTTTTTTACCTATTTGGTTATCGTTTGAAAAAATACTTTTTTTTTTTTTTTTAACTGACATGATATATTGTTTTTATTTTATTCCATTATAACC
>NZ_JBEOOQ010000126.1:0-300 GCF_040309305.1 Pseudoalteromonas sp. RB2-MNA-CIBAN-0110
TAAACTCTATCACGAGATTGGCAGGTTTGAAAAATCCACTGGGGTTTGTTCTGAATGCGGCCAACATCATGTTTTAACATTGAACGACAGAAATTTCACATGTACGGCTTGTGAAACTAACCAAAGCCGAGACTTGTCAGCGGCTAAAAGCATAGCAAAAACAGGTGAATTAGATTTGATTGCGGCTGGGATCGTCGCAAGGGTTCCCCCCACATCTCAGCAGAAATCAGCCATTAAAACGAAAGTCTTCGAGCTATCGAAGTTTGCTGTTGGAACTGAGAAAAAAGAAGCAGCCTAGTC
>NZ_JBEOOQ010000127.1:0-295 GCF_040309305.1 Pseudoalteromonas sp. RB2-MNA-CIBAN-0110
ATGTATTCTGTGCATTAGAATTAGATTATCTAATTGGTTTTCTTAAATATGTTGATATTGTGTTAGAGTTTGATATTGAAACTAATATTGTTTTATCGGTTTTATTTAATACAATTACTCATATAAGCTTTGTTTAATTTATTATAATGATTTTTTTTTTTTATTTTAACAAAAAAAAAAATTTTTGACCTTTTTTTTAGAGAAAAAACATTGTTAAAAACCTCTCGCCTATATTAATCCAATTTAAAAAAAAAAATATTAATTCCTTTCACTTATAAAAATCAACTCTTAAAAG
>NZ_JBEOOQ010000128.1:0-293 GCF_040309305.1 Pseudoalteromonas sp. RB2-MNA-CIBAN-0110
TATTGATATTGGTGGCGGTACCAGCGATTGCTCGTTTGTGCAAATGGGGCCAAGCTTTCGGGATAAAAATGACCGTGACGCTGACTTTTTAGCTCACAGCGGTAAGCGTATTGGTGGAAACGATTTAGACATAGCTTTAAGTTACTATGGCTTGATGCCGCTTTTAGGCTTAGGCAGTACGTTTAAATCAGGGCTACCTTTGCCTAATCAAGCTTTTTGGCAAGCCTGTAAAATTAACGATGTAAACTTACAAAGCCAATTTTATAGTGCTAACCATTATAGAGAACTTAGCG
>NZ_JBEOOQ010000129.1:0-292 GCF_040309305.1 Pseudoalteromonas sp. RB2-MNA-CIBAN-0110
TAAGTTCACTGCCGCACAGGCATCGTAGAAACAAATAGGAACTTGTAAGTGGGGGTTGTATCAGGTGCCTTAGGCCCCGGCAGCTTAGAAATCTTGTTCATACTCTAGAGACTGTGTAGATACGTTCACTGCCGCACAGGCAGCTTAGAAATTTAATGCTAATCTCGCCATACTGCCCAAAGAGTTCACTGCCGCACAGGCAGCTTAGAAATCACAAATCAGGGCGGCTAGTTCGTCTGCGTTGTTCACTGCCGCACAGGCAGCTTAGAAATTAAAAGATGAACTAGCTAGG
>NZ_JBEOOQ010000130.1:0-292 GCF_040309305.1 Pseudoalteromonas sp. RB2-MNA-CIBAN-0110
ACCCTACACCGCATGCTTTTAGGCATATCTGGGCAGAAGCAGTACTGAGAAGATACTCTGGCGATGTCGGTTGGTTTATTCGCTCGCATTTTAAACACCTCGATGAGCGCTTTTTTATGCGTTACCTGAGACTGAAAAACTTTAAAGATATTCATGATATTGCTAAACGAGCAGTGATAAGTAGCATTGTCAAAATGCACATGTTGACATTGCGTGACGAACAGCGTGCATACGCAGGAAAATTTGATGTGCTAATGCGGCGTCTTGGTAAAGCAACTAAAGTACTATCCTT
>NZ_JBEOOQ010000131.1:0-291 GCF_040309305.1 Pseudoalteromonas sp. RB2-MNA-CIBAN-0110
GCATGCGAAAGCCACCCATTAAAACGGGGCGACAAGTACAGTTTATAAATAATGAATCACGCAAAAAGCTGAGCTATATAGACAAAATGAAAGTAAAAATAGACAGCCCCATAGGTCGACGACAATATAGCAAACGACTTGGTTGTATTGAGCCAGTGTTCGGGAACATTACAGTGAATAAAGGCATGAATAAATTGACCTTACGGGGTCAAATGAAAGTGAATGCGCAATGGCAACTGTATTGTCTTGTTCATAATATAGAAAAGCTGCAAAACACGATGCATTAAGAAG
>NZ_JBEOOQ010000132.1:0-290 GCF_040309305.1 Pseudoalteromonas sp. RB2-MNA-CIBAN-0110
GCATAGCTCAGCTGGATAGAGTACTCGGCTACGAACCGAGCGGTCGGAGGTTCGAATCCTCCTGCGCCCACCACTTTATAGACTCATACTTAGAGTATAAAAAAGTAAAGTGTTGGCTAAAGCCAAACGGTCGGAGGTTCATTCTTACAAGATACGTCCTGTGCCCACCACTTTATAGACTCTCACTTAGAGTAAAAACAAGTAATAGTAAAAATGAAAGTGGGTGCATAGCTCAGCTGGATAGAGTACTCGGCTACGAACCGAGCGGTCGGAGGTTCGAATCCTCCTGC
>NZ_JBEOOQ010000133.1:0-290 GCF_040309305.1 Pseudoalteromonas sp. RB2-MNA-CIBAN-0110
AAATCCTGGTATCCCAGCCAACTTCTTCTACCAAGGAAAGTTGGATAAAAGAATTGCTCTAGCTTAGAGTTTAAATTAGCAACTTAGTGATGCGGGAGTGGCGGAATTGGTAGACGCGCTGGATTTAGGTTCCAGTAACTTAGGTTGTGAGAGTTCAAGTCTCTCCTTCCGCACCATGTTCTTATTAAGAACTAAAACTAATTCAAATTTATAGTTGGGATATCGCCAAGCGGTAAGGCACCAGGTTTTGATCCTGGCATTCCCAGGTTCAAATCCTGGTATCCCAGCCA
>NZ_JBEOOQ010000134.1:0-290 GCF_040309305.1 Pseudoalteromonas sp. RB2-MNA-CIBAN-0110
ATCTACAATAGCCTCTTGTAATAAAACAATATCAGCAGTTTCATTAAGGTGAGTTAAATCTTTATATAGGCCGTGGTTTTGTGCCTTATAAATATTCCATGAGAGTAACCTAGCTTGTTGAGGAACAATAAACTTACGGCTGTATGTTTTTTGCCTACTTGCCTGTAGTTGCTGATTACAACGCAGAGGAGTATATGCGGTTTCGGTTATACCTTGCGCTTCATCTGATGGGTTTAGTTGTGCTAGCGCCAAGCTAGAGTTTATAGTTAAAAAAGAGCATGCAGCAATAA
>NZ_JBEOOQ010000136.1:0-288 GCF_040309305.1 Pseudoalteromonas sp. RB2-MNA-CIBAN-0110
AATCCAGCCTCTAAAGCAGTCTCCAGCATGTAACCTGAAATACGAGTGTCTTTACCTATAATGACTTTTTTAGTGCCATGAAGTGAGAGTACACGCCCTGCGGCCCAACCCAATTTCATCGCAAACTCTGGGTTAATAGGACCTTGACCTACTAAACCACGCACACCGTCCGTGCCAAAATATTTTCTTTCTTTCATTTAAAGTACTCCTTGTTTGCAGGCTTGATATACGCCAAGCACATCTGCGGTTTCTTTTACATCATGCACACGAATAATGTGTGCACCGTTT
>NZ_JBEOOQ010000137.1:0-288 GCF_040309305.1 Pseudoalteromonas sp. RB2-MNA-CIBAN-0110
GACCTATATCTATGAGTAAATTACATTCCATTTTACGGCTGAAGTACTCAGCACAATTATCCCATCGAGAGATTGCCAGAAGTTTAAATATTTCACCTGGTACTGTGGCTAATTACCTTAAAAAGGCCAATGAGTTAGGCTTAAATCAATGGCCAATACCAGAGGATAAACAGCAAAATACATTTTTCAACACCAAACTCAAGCGCTTCTCAACGCGTAAAAAAAGACACCCAACGCCTGACTGGTTAAATATCAATAAAGACTTAAAACAACATAAACACCTAACAT
>NZ_JBEOOQ010000138.1:0-287 GCF_040309305.1 Pseudoalteromonas sp. RB2-MNA-CIBAN-0110
TTCAGAGTGACAGGTTGGCTAGCAGACACCTGAATTGAGGATGGGGAATACACACCATCCCTCACTTCAATGAGTACTTCATTACCTTGAACGATTGTTTTATTGGGTTTATATAGCCAAAACCACCAAACAATCAGCGCGATTAACATTAAGCCTAATAAGTTAATAACCATCATTGTGATTCTCCTTAATGCTCTTTTGCTTTAAAAAAGCGAAGTCGATTTGCATTTGACACTACAGTCAATGACGAAAACGCCATTGCAGCACCTGCAATTACAGGGCTAAGC
>NZ_JBEOOQ010000139.1:0-286 GCF_040309305.1 Pseudoalteromonas sp. RB2-MNA-CIBAN-0110
GTGTATTAGTGGTGTTTTATCAACGTATAGCCAAGCAAAATTATCCACTTATTCCGGGGCGATTAGCTAGCACCGGCTACGCTTTACCAGGAACAGTACTGGCTATTGCGGTGCTATTACCGCTTACGCTGTTAGAAAATACTGTAAACCGTGTGCTTGAGCCATACGACTTAAATATAGGCTTGTTACTCACTGGCAGTGTATTTACCATTATTTTTGCTTATGTAGTGCGTTTTTACGCAGTAGCACATGGCGCGATTGAGTCGAGCTTTTTACGCATTAGCCC
>NZ_JBEOOQ010000140.1:0-285 GCF_040309305.1 Pseudoalteromonas sp. RB2-MNA-CIBAN-0110
GCGCAATACAAAGGTAATTTCATTATTCTTTTTTGTAATATAAAGTTACCGAAAAAAATTAAACTCTGTGTTATGCATGTAACGAATAATGCTAACATGCAAGGCTACTATTAAAAAAATAACAGACTATGGCAATTAATGTTTTATTGGTTGAAGATGACGAGCTGCTAGTAAAGCGCATCCAAAATCATTTTATAAATACCGAGTTCTCTATTGACGTTGACGCAACGGGTGCCGATGCTTTAAGCATGGTCAAAAGCCGTGTAAATCAGCGCAGTGCTATTT
>NZ_JBEOOQ010000141.1:0-284 GCF_040309305.1 Pseudoalteromonas sp. RB2-MNA-CIBAN-0110
TTGATATTTTTAAATAGTTTTCATCAGATAAATAACAGCATCTAGTGATAGAGTTACAGTTATTACAAGGCGCTTATGCAAAAGCAATTACCGAAAATGTAACTATGGCGCTGGTTCCTTGCTCTGGTTTACTACTCGAGGAGCACGAATTTGTTTTATTTACATAGACGCGAAATCAACAACCAGGACATAGCCAGCGCTGTGTGCTATACTCTGCGCCCCCAATTCGTCACGCCCACGCACCACTCATAGCAGCCCGGACCTCCGGTTAAGCCGATTGGGGT
>NZ_JBEOOQ010000142.1:0-283 GCF_040309305.1 Pseudoalteromonas sp. RB2-MNA-CIBAN-0110
GTACTTAAGACCTAATACTAGTTCCATTTTTTTCTCCAAAGTTTCAATTGTAATTAAAGTTAAATATTAAAGGTAAAGATTATAAATTAGTGATTATCTGAACTTGCCATGCTTAGGTAAACAATGGTCAGCATCATAAATAAGAATGCTTGCAGTGTAATAACTAAGATATGGAATACTGCCCATACAAAGTGCAGTGGTAACTGCATAAAACCAATTGCGCCAATCAAGATGAAAATCAATTCACCTGCATACAAGTTACCAAATAAACGTAGTGCTAACG
>NZ_JBEOOQ010000143.1:0-283 GCF_040309305.1 Pseudoalteromonas sp. RB2-MNA-CIBAN-0110
CTTTCTAAATTCAATGAAAGTAAATTAGTGGGCGCTAACCAAGCAACTTGCCATGGCCCTTCTATTAACCAACTACTTTGGCTGCCAAAACCACTGGCTAAATTAGGTAGCAGTAAAGTGTAACCCCAAATTACAAAGCCACTTAAAATACCGAGCTGTGCACCACGACACGATGCGTGGCGCCACCATAAACCAATAATCATCGCAGGAGCAAATTGCGCAACTAAGGTAAACGACATAAGCCCAACGGTTGCAAGAGTGGTGGTTTCTGCCAGCACTCTAT
>NZ_JBEOOQ010000144.1:0-283 GCF_040309305.1 Pseudoalteromonas sp. RB2-MNA-CIBAN-0110
TTTATCAATATGCCAACCAACAATACGACGTGAATATAAGTCCATGACGATAGCCAGATACATCCAACCTTCGCCAGTTCTTAGATAAGTCACATCACCAGCCCACACCTGATTTGGCGCAACAGGATTAAAGTTCTGATTCAAAAGATTATCAGCAACGGCATCACTGTGTTTACGCTTGGTTGTTACCTTGTATGCCACTCGTTGAGTAACGACTAAACCAAGTGTTGCCATTAATTTATGAACGCCATAATCACTGACGCTAAAGCCCTCACTGCGTAAC
>NZ_JBEOOQ010000145.1:0-282 GCF_040309305.1 Pseudoalteromonas sp. RB2-MNA-CIBAN-0110
GGCTTATCGTAAAGATGAATTTGCCAGCATAGTAGTAAAAAACCAAGCCGACGGAACGATTATCCGTTTAGGTGATATTGCTACAATTAAAGATGATTTTGAAGAAACGCCAGTACGCACCCGTTTTAATGGTAAGCAAGCGGCGTTTATAGACGTTTACCGAATTGGCCCGCAAAGCGCGATAACTGTGGCAGACGATGTTAAAAATTATATTGAAGAGCAGCAAGCCACGCTACCACAGGGTTTTAAACTAAGTTATTGGGACGACGACTCAGAATTAGT
>NZ_JBEOOQ010000146.1:0-281 GCF_040309305.1 Pseudoalteromonas sp. RB2-MNA-CIBAN-0110
GCCGGTAAAGGTACTGTGGTAAATAGGGTTTTTACGGTGGGTCATATGGGTTACTGTCATCACCGGAAAGTCATCAACTTCGTTATAATATCCAGTGTGATCGCCATATGGGCCCTCGGGCGCCATTTCACCTGGCATTATGTAGCCTTCAAGTACTATTTCGGCGCTTGCGGGTACTTGTAAATCGTTTGATATTGATTTAACTACTTCAGTTTTACTGCCGCGCAGTAAGCCTGCAAAAGCGTACTCGCTTAATGTGTCGGGTACAGGGGTTACTGCAC
>NZ_JBEOOQ010000147.1:0-281 GCF_040309305.1 Pseudoalteromonas sp. RB2-MNA-CIBAN-0110
CCCTTATGAGGATGAAGATGAGAGCATTGCGTCTCACACAATTTCAACTGCGCAAGAAGCTGGTTGGATTTGGGATATAGGCTTGCAACACCGTCGTGGTGTTGGTTATGTGTATTCCAGTAAATATAGTACTGAAGCCCAAGCAAGAGAAAAACTCAAAGAGTACGTGGGCGATAAAATCGATTCACTCACCATCAGAAAAATCCCTATTAAAAGTGGCCAGCGCTCACACTTTTGGCAGAACAACTGTGTTGCAGTTGGGCTTTCGGCTGGCTTTTTGG
>NZ_JBEOOQ010000148.1:0-280 GCF_040309305.1 Pseudoalteromonas sp. RB2-MNA-CIBAN-0110
GTATTTAACACTGAGCTTGAAGGGCTAAAAGCATATGTGTCTGTTAATCCGTATATTAATAATAACGGGCTAGGTGACTTCGCTAAAACGACTGAGCAAGGCCTTGTCGCATGGGAAGACGATAACTATTTATCACTTCAATCAGCGACCTCATTTAAAGATAAAACAGTGGGCTTTACCGGTGAAAGCGATGGTATTAACGCACTTAAAACTACGCAATCTATAAATACACAATACACAAATACCGGCGATACAGCAGGTAATGTAAGCTTGCTTGCAG
>NZ_JBEOOQ010000149.1:0-280 GCF_040309305.1 Pseudoalteromonas sp. RB2-MNA-CIBAN-0110
CGCAGCAGGTCCGCATAAAAAGAACTCGTAATCATCAAGTGGTAAATAATACCTAAACACATCCGCATTTATGCGCCCTTTTAAATCAAAGCTTTCGTCTTTTAAGTTAAAGCTCTCATCTTTTAAATTAGAGCCATTGCCTTGCTTTTCATCAAGCTCAGGCTGCGATAAAAGTGAGTAGTAATCAATTGCCCCGACACTCGTATCTGCAAGTGTTTTTAGCTCGTTATAAAACGCACGCTGCTGTTTATTTTTAGCACTGTGAAAAATATGCAAAGGG
>NZ_JBEOOQ010000150.1:0-280 GCF_040309305.1 Pseudoalteromonas sp. RB2-MNA-CIBAN-0110
GCTTTTAACTTTGCGTCATAACGTTTTTTGTCATGTAAAAAATCAGCATTTTTTCCGGCTTTACGCAAATGGTACTTTGCTTGCTTTGTATCGCCCCACTGAAAGTAAACTCGCGCCAAGCCAAAATGACTTTCGTGAAGTGTGGGGGATAATGTATAGGCCTTTTTAAAGTGTTTGAGTGCTTTAGCGTAATATTTATGTACGTACTCGGTATTACCAAGTGATATATGGTAATAAGGATTACTTTGGCGCTGTTTATCAAGCTGATTAAGTATTTGAG
>NZ_JBEOOQ010000151.1:0-280 GCF_040309305.1 Pseudoalteromonas sp. RB2-MNA-CIBAN-0110
GTTTATATCTTTAATACGTTCAATGCTTAAGCCAGTGCTTTCTTCCATTGAAGTAAGTTTGCTAATACAACGAAGTATTTCAGGCTTCACTTCTTCAAGTTTAGCTGAATGCTTTTCGTTTGCTGCAATTTCAATATCAAGCCATGCTGTGTCAGTTTCGTTGTTTGCAAAATGCTTAACAAAGGTTTTCTTTGGCAGCTTTGAAACTTGAACTGCATGCTTCATGATAAGACGTTCTTGAACGCGAACTCTGTCCATCATTTCACGCATGTTATTAACC
>NZ_JBEOOQ010000152.1:0-279 GCF_040309305.1 Pseudoalteromonas sp. RB2-MNA-CIBAN-0110
GCTGACCAGTGACTGGATGGCTAAGTAACTGCATATCGATATTGAATATATCGTGCAATATTTTGGGTTGCATGGTGCTGGACACATCACCGTTATGACAAACGTGACCGTTCTTTAGCGCAATGATTCGATCTGCATACTGCGCGGCCAAATTAATATCATGCACAATGATGACCACACTCAAACCTTGCTCATCGACTAAGCGACGAATAAGCTGAATAACCTCGATTTGATAATGTATGTCAAGGGCAGCCAGTGGCTCATCGAGTAACAGATATC
>NZ_JBEOOQ010000153.1:0-279 GCF_040309305.1 Pseudoalteromonas sp. RB2-MNA-CIBAN-0110
TTTTAAGCTAGATACCAATGTAGAGGGGCTTGAATGTGAACTTATGTTTAGAAATAGTTGAGCTTTGTACACAATTATACAAAGCTCAATTGGGCTAATTATTACTTATAAAAGCAGTGCCGACTTAGCGGTTGCTAAATAACCGATAGCTAAAATAACCAAAGTGTTAAAAATGGTATATGCTACTTTTGGTGCTGTTTTTGTTTGTTTTGAGCTAACAATACCAACGGCAATATAAATAATCACTAGCACTATCTTTTCTAATAACCAATATTGCTC
>NZ_JBEOOQ010000154.1:0-278 GCF_040309305.1 Pseudoalteromonas sp. RB2-MNA-CIBAN-0110
GTGCATACACGGGCGTAAACAGCCAAGCTCAAATTCGCCTGGGTTATAAAAACTAATTATTTCACCGCGATCGTCTATACCATTTTTTAAGTTATTAATTACTTTTGCTAGTTGGTCTAGCGTTGAGCCATCTGGGCGCTGCCAAGCACGCCCTTGTACGCCATAAACACGGCCCATGTCGTCCTCACCTTTACGGTGCGGATTATTAAGCCAAGCGCTATTTTCGTTTGCGTTTGCATCCCAGGTTTTACAGCCTATTTCGCGAAACTGTGCCGCGC
>NZ_JBEOOQ010000155.1:0-278 GCF_040309305.1 Pseudoalteromonas sp. RB2-MNA-CIBAN-0110
GTGTTTAAAGCAACCAAAGGCAGGGAATATGATGGCCTAGATAGAAGCGTTGATGTGCTTATTTCTGCCTTGCGTAAAAAGTTTAATGATGACCCACAAAAACCAGAAAAAATTAAAACCATTTGGGGACGTGGTTATTTGTTTGTGACTACAGCGTGGTAAGTTTTAATGCCTGAGTGCTTAAAATAATTAGCGCGATAGTAATAAAAGTCACTTCAATACACCCAGCCTATTATGGAATAGCATCAATGAAAAAGTTTTATATTTCACTACTAGGC
>NZ_JBEOOQ010000156.1:0-278 GCF_040309305.1 Pseudoalteromonas sp. RB2-MNA-CIBAN-0110
GAGGTGCGCATCCAGCTCGGCGATCTCGTCACCGGCAAGGTCGCGATGCGCGCGAGTGCGCAGCGCGGCGACTATTACCGCGTCGCGTTCGACACGCACGACGGCACGCCGCGCCTCACCGCGCTCGAGCTGCGCGTCGCCGGCCGCACGTTCGGCGCGATCTGGTTCCGCGCGCCGGGCGCTGAGCACGGCGCGTACTACACGCTCGACGGCTCGCCACTCGAAGCCGCCGCGTTCACGATGCCGGTCAAGTGGACGCGCATCAGCTCGTTCTTCGG
>NZ_JBEOOQ010000157.1:0-277 GCF_040309305.1 Pseudoalteromonas sp. RB2-MNA-CIBAN-0110
GTATGTTCACCAATTACCGCTTTAAAGCCTGTCGGTTTACCGGTTGTACTTCTTATCGTGGTGAGCATGTCTAAAATATCGTTTGGATTTTTTATTTCTGGGTGCCCATTTGGGCTAATTGAATCCTGCCCCTCAGGTATGCCTCTTATTTTAGCAATTTCAGCATTCACTTTTCGCCCAGGTAACATACCGCCTTTACCTGGCTTGGCACCTTGGCTCATTTTCAGCTCAAACATTTTAACTGCAGGGTGTGCAGCAACTGCTTTTAGTTTTTCTG
>NZ_JBEOOQ010000158.1:0-277 GCF_040309305.1 Pseudoalteromonas sp. RB2-MNA-CIBAN-0110
TATGGGTGTTTTTATAACCATGTATTGATAGCAATATAACTATTATAAGTAGTTATATTGCAACATAACGACTGCTTATTTAATTTAAGTTTTAGGTTCTAAATGTAATCTATGGAGTTCATTGCGTACCCATTTAGTATCAAGGTAGTGCTCTAAATTAGCTTGGGCAAACTTTAAAAAGCTGCGCGCTGCGTGCGAAATGTGTCTGTCGGTACGCATTACAAAGTACCATTGGCTGGCTATATCGGTGTCGATCACATGCAGTTTTGTATAGCTA
>NZ_JBEOOQ010000159.1:0-277 GCF_040309305.1 Pseudoalteromonas sp. RB2-MNA-CIBAN-0110
TCCATCGGCTGCATTAACAGCCTGCTCGTCATTCCCGTTATTTAAATTATATTCAATTAAACGAGCAACTTCGGCTAAACTTGCCGCACCAAATTGAGCGGCGTTTGATTTAAGGCTATGAGAGTGGCGAATAGCAGCCTCTTTATCTTGCCCAAGCGCAGCAATTGCTTCGTTACCCAATCGCTCAAATTCCGCACAACAAAATTCCAGCGTATCTGGAAATTGTTCACCTAATAGCGATTCCATACTTTCTAAAGCGGATTCGTCAATATTGATC
>NZ_JBEOOQ010000160.1:0-277 GCF_040309305.1 Pseudoalteromonas sp. RB2-MNA-CIBAN-0110
GCATTACGGTTTTCCGCTGTTCAGGCGGCATGCGAAGGGCCTCACGCTGACGGCCGAAGGCGAGCAGTTGCTGCCGGTGGTCGACGAGAGCTTCGCGCGGATCGAGGACATCTCGATGAAGCTCACGCGGCAGCGCACCGATCTCGCGCTGAAGGTGCCGACCTGCGTGATGCGCTGGATGCTGCCGCGCATCATGCGCTTCCAGGGCGAACATCCCGATCTCCACGTGCAGATCACGACCACGTGGCAGCACGTCGTCGATTTCTCGAGCGAGCCG
>NZ_JBEOOQ010000161.1:0-277 GCF_040309305.1 Pseudoalteromonas sp. RB2-MNA-CIBAN-0110
CCAAAGCACATCATCAACACACAATTACCCAAACGGGAGAGATACATGAAGCTTAATCGAATTACTTCCTCACTAATCAATAAACAACATAAAAGTAATCCTGCACTTATTAGCGCGGCCGCACTTATTTTAATGACATCATCTACTTTAGCTGCACAAGAGTCTGAAAACACCTCAGCCACTGCAGATAAAAACATAGAGGTTATTGAAGTAAAAGGAATTCTTAACAGTATGAAAGCCGCTGCAATGCTTAAACGTACTGACGGTCGTATTGTTG
>NZ_JBEOOQ010000162.1:0-277 GCF_040309305.1 Pseudoalteromonas sp. RB2-MNA-CIBAN-0110
GGTGCGGCATGTGCGCGTAGCCGAACACCGACAGGCGATCGGGCGCGAGTTCGATGATCGTCTCGAGCGTGCGCGCGAACACCGCGACCGTCTGGTGCGGCAGCCCGTAGATCAGGTCGACGCTGACCGAATGAAAGCCCGTCGCGCGCGCGGCGCCGAGCAGGTCGGCGGTCATCGCGAGCGGCTGGATGCGGTTGATCGCCTGCTGCACGACCGGGTCGAAATCCTGCACGCCGAGGCTCAACCGGTTGAAGCCGATCGTGCGCAGGTGCACGAG
>NZ_JBEOOQ010000163.1:0-277 GCF_040309305.1 Pseudoalteromonas sp. RB2-MNA-CIBAN-0110
GTGTAAATACCAGATGAAAATAAGGCGCATTGATGACATCCTTACTTTGTTGTTCACTCCATTGATCGCTAACATGCCCTTGGCACTGCGGACAGTGTCTATCTCTGCATGCGCAGTACACCGTTTTATTATGATCGCAGCGATCACACTGCCATTGCTGAGCGCCTAACTTTACGGTTCGACAGTCCTGTATATGCTGACACACTCGCTGTTGTTGATAGGTTAATGCATGGACTTTTTTATAGTGACTGAGGTGTTGCGCTAAGACATCCGCGAC
>NZ_JBEOOQ010000164.1:0-276 GCF_040309305.1 Pseudoalteromonas sp. RB2-MNA-CIBAN-0110
TCAGGTAGCTGGCGGGTGCCTGGGGATCAAGCCAGGGTAATTGCGCCTGTTCCAGCACCAGCACCTGGCGGCCATTCGGGACGGTTGAGCCTGGTAATGTGAGCAGTGTGGGCGTCTCATCCGCCACGCGCTCGTAAGCTTGGCGCACTTGGGCGTCGAGTTGGTTTTTGTGATCGTGATGGGCACTGCGTACCGTGCTGACAATCTCCTTGGCTGCGCTTTTCCAGCGGGCCTTGGTAAAACGGTCGACGTTGGCGGTCTCGGCCTGTTTACGTG
>NZ_JBEOOQ010000165.1:0-276 GCF_040309305.1 Pseudoalteromonas sp. RB2-MNA-CIBAN-0110
TATTCAAGCTTAATACGGTCTTGGAAATTTTGCATTGCTTGCGGAATATCAAGACCTTCAGAAGTTGCTTTGTCGATTTGTTGCTGCGCACGCTTAAACTGCATTTGTACTTCAGCATGCTTAATCGTCGTATCATCAACGGTGCGCAGATCTGAGGTTAAACCAAGCTTAGATAAACCGGCAATCAGCCACTTCGTTGGATCGTACTGCCACCATTTAACGCCATTACGATAATCGTATTGGAAGAAGTGGTGGTAGTTATGATAGCCTTCACCC
>NZ_JBEOOQ010000166.1:0-276 GCF_040309305.1 Pseudoalteromonas sp. RB2-MNA-CIBAN-0110
GTACGACATGATTCACCCGAACGCGAACGAAACGCTGACGGTGCGTTCGCTGTTCGTGATCGACCCGAACAAGAAGGTCCGGCTCACGATCACCTATCCGGCCAGCACGGGGCGCAACTTCGACGAAGTGCTGCGCGTGATCGATTCGCTGCAACTGACCGACAATTACAAGGTCGCGACGCCCGGCAACTGGAAGGATGGCGACGACGTCGTGATCGTCCCGTCGCTGCAGGATCCGGAAGAACTGAAGAAGCGCTTCCCGAAGGGCTTCAACGC
>NZ_JBEOOQ010000167.1:0-276 GCF_040309305.1 Pseudoalteromonas sp. RB2-MNA-CIBAN-0110
GCACTATGATCTGAATACGGATTGTGAGCGAGTGCTTCTTTTACTTCGTCTACTTCTTCGCTCACTTTATCCAATGCACCATGGTAACTTGGCCAATCAAAACCAAGAGCTGCTACCCGCTGCTGAATTTTTTTAGCTTTGCTTAAGCTTGGCATATTAACGGGAATATCTTGCCACAGCGAAGATGTAGCGCTTGCAGTTTTAGCGCTGCGCTCTTGTGCCTTAATTGCTTGCCACTGCGCTGCAAGCTCATCATCGCTTAGCGCTGTTTGCTTG
>NZ_JBEOOQ010000168.1:0-275 GCF_040309305.1 Pseudoalteromonas sp. RB2-MNA-CIBAN-0110
CAACACTACAATTTCTTTTGGTTAGAAATTGGAGCGGTACACGAGGCTCGAACTCGTGACCTCGACCTTGGCAAGGTCGCGCTCTACCAACTGAGCTAGTACCGCATTTTTTATTTCTTCAGTTATTTTACGTTGGTGCGCGACGGGTCGCGTTCAACATTCTAGCAACTGAGCTAGTACCGCATTTTTACTTCTTCAGTCATTTTACGTTGGTGCGCGACAGGTCGCGTTCAACATTCTAGCAACTGAGCTAGTACCGCATTATCTGTGGATTA
>NZ_JBEOOQ010000169.1:0-275 GCF_040309305.1 Pseudoalteromonas sp. RB2-MNA-CIBAN-0110
TGCTTGGGCTGCTCAACAAAAAACCACACATTGCCGACACTCCTGCATCACAACTACTAACACTCACTAAAGGTGAGGTTAGCTTTAACAATGTAAGCTTTAGTTACGATGCTAACCGCCCTATTCTTAACAATGTTAGTTTTAGCGTAAAACCCGGCACTAAGGTAGCAATAGTCGGTGCAAGTGGCGCAGGAAAAAGCTCATTAGCTAGGCTCTTGTATCGTTTTTATGAAGTGTCATCAGGTAGTATCACTATAGATAAGCAACCTATAAAC
>NZ_JBEOOQ010000170.1:0-275 GCF_040309305.1 Pseudoalteromonas sp. RB2-MNA-CIBAN-0110
CCCGTCCAGTGATTTAGTATTTAACGGAGATTTTACCCAGGCGCTGGAAGTCATTAATGATAAGAAGAATGATGTGCTATCGCGGTTAAAGCTAGTTACAGAAACTACAGGTAAGGTGAATGAGTTAGGCATGGTTAAAGGACATGAATCAGATGGGGGTGCTTATCCTGATACCCTTTATTTACTAGATACACCAGAAACCTATGTACAAATGCAACATTACGTTACAGAAGCAAAAAGATCATACAAACAACTGCTTATGAGTAACCCCGTTT
>NZ_JBEOOQ010000171.1:0-274 GCF_040309305.1 Pseudoalteromonas sp. RB2-MNA-CIBAN-0110
CAGTTATGACGGGCATGACATTTTAAGTTTACGAGCGCAGTGGCAAATAACAAATAACTTAGCGCTTGCAGCGCGTATTATTAACTTAACCGATACCGCTTATGCCGAGCGCGCCGATTACACTAGCTTTACCGGCGACCGCTACTTTCCAGGGCGGCCACGTAACGCCATGATCTCAGCAACTTATAGCTGGTAAACATCCAGATCGCTCATGTAACGCATGGGCGATTTTTTCATTACTTTTTTAAACATAGTAATAAACGCACTCACCGAC
>NZ_JBEOOQ010000172.1:0-274 GCF_040309305.1 Pseudoalteromonas sp. RB2-MNA-CIBAN-0110
GCCATACGCACTCCTTAGTATAAATTCGCTTAGATTAGTAAATGTTTCAAAATGACAGTACTTCAAAATAAATGTTGCAACATAATAGTGATGTCATCATAAAAAGTGATTATAAGCAGTAGACTACCTATAGGTGCGACGATATTAAATAGTACAAATGTATTTTAT
This sequence comes from Pseudoalteromonas sp. RB2-MNA-CIBAN-0110, assembly GCF_040309305.1. Classification (NCBI taxonomy): domain Bacteria; kingdom Pseudomonadati; phylum Pseudomonadota; class Gammaproteobacteria; order Alteromonadales; family Pseudoalteromonadaceae; genus Pseudoalteromonas; species Pseudoalteromonas sp. RB2-MNA-CIBAN-0110. The sequence goes on from NZ_JBEOOQ010000172.1 coordinate 169, forward strand.
TTTTCCAAATTTAACCGCCATCGATGCATTATGTTTATGATGGGTATAAAAATAGCCTTTAGAGGTTATTAAAAAAATTATGTTAATATAGCGTATATGATTACTT
>NZ_JBEOOQ010000173.1:0-274 GCF_040309305.1 Pseudoalteromonas sp. RB2-MNA-CIBAN-0110
GGCTTAAAAAGCCTGAGAACAATCCGCTATTAATACGCAATGATATGTCGGACGACTATAACGTGACGAGCACAAATTCAACAGAGTTCATGTGTGACGATAGGCTTAGACAGCTGTTTGTTATTCCGTTTATTAAAAATTACATTAATACTATGGAGAGTGAGCAGCCTATTACCTTTATTGATTTAGATAATGGTGAGTGTGGAAGTTACACTGTTCCTCGTGGCAACGACGATTAATGTTAAATGGCTATTTGGCGAGGTTTAATTTAGGT
>NZ_JBEOOQ010000174.1:0-274 GCF_040309305.1 Pseudoalteromonas sp. RB2-MNA-CIBAN-0110
GTCTTGTTTATCACCATAGTAACCAGGTACTAAAGGAACGTTTGCCGCGGCCATTATTTCTTTAGCACGGGTTTTTGAGCCCATTGCTTCAATACTCGTTGCTGGTGGGCCAATAAAAGCAATGTTATGGGCTTCACAGGCTTTAGCAAATTCACTGTTTTCTGATAAAAAGCCGTAGCCTGGATGAATGCAATCAGCGCCACTGGCTTTAGCAACCTGCAAAATTTTATCTGCGACTAGGTATGAATCTTTACTTGGCGCAGCACCAATATGG
>NZ_JBEOOQ010000175.1:0-274 GCF_040309305.1 Pseudoalteromonas sp. RB2-MNA-CIBAN-0110
CTCTAGTGCCATCAGCACTTCACCGGTTTGAGCTGGTCCGCCATTATTTATCACAAAATCAACTGAATTAAACCGCCACACACCTTCACGTAAAGGGCGTGCGGGTAACACGCAGTGATTGCCATAACGACGCTCACCATCCACTAAAGCTATTTCGATATCGCGGCCTAAGGCATAATGCTGTAAGCCATCATCACTAATAATCACATCAACATCAAAGTCTGCTAATAATGTATGCGCTGCGCTCACTCTCTTGGCACCGACAACCATAGGT
>NZ_JBEOOQ010000176.1:0-274 GCF_040309305.1 Pseudoalteromonas sp. RB2-MNA-CIBAN-0110
GAATAAGCCAATGGCAGCTACCAGTAAGGTTAAGCTATTAAGCACTACAGTGATTGAGAATGTTTTATTAAATATGTTAATCGCTTCAGTTTTAATTCGCTGCTGGCTGTACATGTAAGCAGAAGACAGATTGATTTGCTGGCTAATATTGTCTTGTAGTGGAGTAATATCACCTTGATAAGACACGGCTAGGCTAATGGGTTTGGCGGGTAATTGAGATTGCTGCCATAAGGACTGAGTAATAATCGCTTCGCCTTGGGGATTACCGTAATCG
>NZ_JBEOOQ010000177.1:0-273 GCF_040309305.1 Pseudoalteromonas sp. RB2-MNA-CIBAN-0110
GTCAGAGCCCACTTCCCGATACGAGGGTTATTACAAACCATTAAGTTAATTGCCAGTGTATTAACCGGTATTTTAGCTGTGTCGTTATTAATGAATAAATCACCATTAATTTTATTAAGTGGTTTAGGTGCGTTATCAGCCGTTATGCTGTTGGTGTTTAAGGATGCTATTTTAGGTTTAGTGGCAGGTATTCAGCTCTCTGCTAATAATATGTTAGCGGTAGGTGATTGGCTAGAAATGCCCAAGTATGGCGCTGATGGCGATGTAATTGAC
>NZ_JBEOOQ010000178.1:0-273 GCF_040309305.1 Pseudoalteromonas sp. RB2-MNA-CIBAN-0110
GCATATGGTATATCAATTCAAATATTATGGCCGGATTGTTACTCATAAAGAGTAATAAAACAGCAGGGGATTGAAATAGAAATGTTAGTTAGCTATTGGAATAGAAGATAAAATAAAGCGATTAACTAGGTTAAAGACTTAAGCTTATTTATAGGCGTTAATTATGTAGTAAGTTATGGCGCAAATTTAATTGAATTATCACTTAGTTAAAATCACAGTAAGGCTGCTAGTAAATTTATAGATATAAGTTAAATAATAAAGAGAGTAAAGATG
>NZ_JBEOOQ010000179.1:0-273 GCF_040309305.1 Pseudoalteromonas sp. RB2-MNA-CIBAN-0110
GTGTTATTTGGGGTCACAAAGGCGGTGCTAAATTTTTAGCGGATCAGCAACTATTAAAAGCCAGCTACTTGTCTCGCAAAGAAGTAGCCAGTGCGTTTAAAACCGACGGTTTAAACTATGCTGATAAAGAGCATTTAGCTGGGCGTCAGCGTATTGCAGGCGCTATTTTTAATACCCATGTAGATTTAACTCACCCACTTACCTTTTCATTACCACGTAATACGCTACCTGTATTTAAAAATAGCACTTGGTTGCTGGAGACCTCAGAGGCAC
>NZ_JBEOOQ010000180.1:0-272 GCF_040309305.1 Pseudoalteromonas sp. RB2-MNA-CIBAN-0110
TCAAAAGAACCACGTAGCCAAGTTGTGGTAATGCCTTAATTAACGAATTAATCAATACCCTTAATTCAGGCACCACCGATACCATACGAAGCACTCGAAATACCCTAACTAATCGAGCTAAAAGTGCCATTTCACTATCGTCAACAGGGATTAAGCTAATTGCTACTACTAATGAATCGAAAATATTCCAACCTTTTTTAAAAAAGTTTTTCTTATCATCATCAGCAATGAAGCGTACTAACAGTTCAAATAAAAAGAAGACTGTTATAAAT
>NZ_JBEOOQ010000181.1:0-272 GCF_040309305.1 Pseudoalteromonas sp. RB2-MNA-CIBAN-0110
CTATTATAGATAGTGATGATGCAGATTATGCGGAGCAGCTTTTACTTTCGGGTGTCACCGACTTTATACGTGCCCCATACGATCCGCCATTTTTAAATAAAGTATGCGACCATGCAGCGCGTCGCGAAGACTTTATGGTGAGCTACGCTGAATTTGCTAACAAAGTAGAGCAACTGAGCATAAGCGAAGTGCGATACCGAGATTTATTTTCTGCGCATCAACGTATTTTATTGCATTTAAATACTGTCGTTCTAGAACTTGATCAGCAAGGG
>NZ_JBEOOQ010000182.1:0-272 GCF_040309305.1 Pseudoalteromonas sp. RB2-MNA-CIBAN-0110
GTATAAGCGTGCAGTGAGCGCTGAGCTTTATAGAGTACTTTACGATGAGGCACATTGGTTAAAGTTTGCTGAGTTGAGTTTTTATAACATAGTTGAGCAAGGCGGTGTGTTAATGGCGCAGTTTATGGTGGGGACGCTTCACGATAAGTGTTATCAAATGCCGGTTTACCGCATTCGTAATGTACACATTTTGCAAAAGACACGACGTGAGCCAAGCACTGAGCAATTAAAATCGTTACGCAGTGCGATTAATAAAGGTATGAAGCAAGAAG
>NZ_JBEOOQ010000183.1:0-272 GCF_040309305.1 Pseudoalteromonas sp. RB2-MNA-CIBAN-0110
CCCCTGGTTATGCCCATCTGCATCGAGATATCACATTTAGTGATGATAAAAGCCAATCAATTACCTTTAACTTAGAACGTTCACCCATTGAAGTAATTGATATTGAAGCGACGCCTATTCACATGTCGGCAATGGAATCCTCGTCTCCCGTTAGCGTGTTATCTGGCGAACAATTAAGACGGCAGCAAGCTGCAACCCTTGGCGATAGCCTTGAAAAACTCCCGGGGGTTAATACTAACTTTCATGCAAAAGTAGCCAGTACACCTATTATT
>NZ_JBEOOQ010000184.1:0-272 GCF_040309305.1 Pseudoalteromonas sp. RB2-MNA-CIBAN-0110
ATACAGAACCAGCCCCACTAACACCATATGCACCAAGCGCATCAGCAGACACATCACGCAAACTTACGTTGATTGTTTCGTTAGCGTTTGAACCCACTTGGAATTGTTTAGTACCGAACGAACCATCTAGTAAGCTTGTACCACCAAATTTAGTCGTTTCAGCGATACGAGTAAGCTCTTGCTGTAATGCGCCCACTTCTTTTTGTAGTGCGGCAAGAGCGTTTGCATCGTTTGAACCATTAGCTGATTGCAAAGATAGGTCACGCATACGT
>NZ_JBEOOQ010000185.1:0-272 GCF_040309305.1 Pseudoalteromonas sp. RB2-MNA-CIBAN-0110
GCGATACATAGTAGTGTTGATGCAAACCAAGGCGACAGTGTAAAAGACTTCTCTACAACGTTAATACTTGCCGCACATAAAAAAGTTGAAGAGGGTTATCTTGTTATCTCTTTTTGGATTGGTGACGGTGGTATTGCAATATATGATAAAAATAAAAAAGTAGTGTTAATGGGCGAACCAGATAGTGGTGAATTTGCTGGGCAAACACGATTTTTAGATAATAAAATATTTGAAGATGGAAGTGTTTACAGGCGCGTAAAAATGGATAAAGT
>NZ_JBEOOQ010000186.1:0-271 GCF_040309305.1 Pseudoalteromonas sp. RB2-MNA-CIBAN-0110
GTTGGTAATACTGCAGCAAGAACCCATAAGTGAAACTGTTCACCATTTATTTGTAGTACAGCAAAGCTTGGCAACAGCGCTAAAATAACCGGTGTTGCAAAACAATGCACCGTGCACATTAACGAAAGCCCAATGGCAAACTTGTCTGCTGTCGTTTGAGTCAGCTTCATTATTTATCCTTCTTTTTAATTGTGTTAGCGGTACTTTGCTGGCACCCAAAACAAACACCTGAGATTTCTAATTGCGAAGTTGCTGGCGTAAACCCTTTCAT
>NZ_JBEOOQ010000188.1:0-270 GCF_040309305.1 Pseudoalteromonas sp. RB2-MNA-CIBAN-0110
GCGCGATTTCGGTCGCGAATGCGGCCGGCGTCAGCGCCCCATCCCAGTGCATGTCGCCGAAGCCGCGCAGGTCGTTGCGCACGCTCAGTTCGTAACGCGGCGCCGGTTCGATCCGCATTTCGCGCCGCTGGTCGCCCTCGCCGTCCGTGACGACGACGGGCCGCAGCACGCGGATGAAGCGTTTCGGCGCATCGAGCGCGACACGGCCGCACGCGCGGATCGCATCCACCCAAGGTGCCGCGCTGCCATCGAGAATCGGCACTTCTTCCG
>NZ_JBEOOQ010000189.1:0-270 GCF_040309305.1 Pseudoalteromonas sp. RB2-MNA-CIBAN-0110
ACTGTGAAAAGCCTGCTTTGCACAATCAATATCAACACCATCTATTTCTTCGGCCGCTTGTTCTGGGGTATTTATCCATCCTCGTAACCTACCAAATTCGACATTAAGGCGCGCTATAAAGCCCTGATTAATTTTGCGGTGTATATTACCGTTTTGATATGCCCGAGCAGTGAATAATACAACTTTCTTTTGAGCAGTGTGATCGAAGTAATGGAATGTTCTAAGCTTACCTGGTTCCCACTCTTCAACGGTACTTGCTCGCTCTTGTCC
>NZ_JBEOOQ010000190.1:0-270 GCF_040309305.1 Pseudoalteromonas sp. RB2-MNA-CIBAN-0110
GTTTAGAGTAGCGCTAGTAACGCTAAGTTTCAAGTACATTACTTAGATTAAAGTGTAGTTATCGGTACGATTATTACAATCCGTTGTATGTTATACGAACAGTTTGGCTGTAATCGTGTATTTTGGCTTATCATAAAAAATATAAGCGTTAAAAAATCAATTAATCTAGTAGTAATATAAGTTTAATTAAGTAAATATACTTATGATTTTCAGTGTACGCTTATTAAAAATAGAACGATATTCTATGTTTAGCTTTTTAAAGGTTTATTT
>NZ_JBEOOQ010000191.1:0-270 GCF_040309305.1 Pseudoalteromonas sp. RB2-MNA-CIBAN-0110
CTCGTTCAATCACAGTAGGTGCCACTGTCATTGGCCCCATAAAATCATGTTTATAGGCAATATCGCCAAACTGTTTGCCATGAATATCTAAACCAATTAGCTGATTTACAAAGTTAATTAACTGCCCATCGCTATTATTTTCAAGCACTAGACCTTTAAATATTTCGGCTAAATAAGCAATTGCGTTAACACCCGACTCTGGCTCTGATGAATGCGCCGATACGCCTTTTACACTAATTGCGACAGCAGTATCGCTTTGCTGAGCAAAGT
>NZ_JBEOOQ010000192.1:0-270 GCF_040309305.1 Pseudoalteromonas sp. RB2-MNA-CIBAN-0110
GTGGTCGACATAATATTCCTTGTTATTTTTTGATGATTTAAATGATTTGATATTAACTGAGTATTGCTCCGGATAAAGAGAACTCAAAATAAAGAAGGTTCAAATTAAAAAGTGTGCTTTATCCGCGTCATTGATTATCCAAGGTTTTATCCAAGACAGCTTGATATAGCAGCTCAGGTTTGGCATTTAAGAGACCATTGCCAAAACCGCGCAACCACCAGACCAGCTGGGAGGTCAAATTCACCGTTGCCTGAATGGTCAGTGTGTCAT
>NZ_JBEOOQ010000193.1:0-270 GCF_040309305.1 Pseudoalteromonas sp. RB2-MNA-CIBAN-0110
GTGCAGTGGCAGTGCATATTGATATTTGCTGGTGATGATTTGACTTAACAAACTGGACGTGGCCATGCCTTTGTTGATGGCCATGTTTGGCATCTTGGCTTGTTTAATACTGTTATTCGACCCTGACTTATCACATTCACGACACGCGTACTTTGGGCGAATATGCTCAATGACTTTTATCTTTGCGGGAACGAAGTCGAGCTTTTCGCTGACGTCTTCACCCATTTTATGCAACTCATTACCACAGCAGTTACACAACTTGTCTTCTTC
>NZ_JBEOOQ010000194.1:0-270 GCF_040309305.1 Pseudoalteromonas sp. RB2-MNA-CIBAN-0110
GTCGTGAATAACCTGCTCACGAGGTAAGTCTTTTGGCAGTGGCTTACGCACCGGCTTTTTACGGGTAGTGCTAATGGATTGCTGCTCTGCCTCAACTTCCTCAACAATCTCTTCCACTTCATTGAATAACTCGCCTTGCCCCACAAAGCCTTCAGCACTTTTACCGAATTGTTTTTGTTGAGCTAAACGCCAGCGCTCTTCCAAGAGCTGCGATTTGTGCATCCTTCTGCGCTAACAGTTTTTCAAGTTCAGCAATACGCTGTTTAAGGG
>NZ_JBEOOQ010000195.1:0-270 GCF_040309305.1 Pseudoalteromonas sp. RB2-MNA-CIBAN-0110
GTATAGCGGGTGTGTCACTAACATAAGGCAGGTTACTGTTAAACTGCTTGCTGGCCAGCTGCAAGCTAAAGTGCGCTTGATAAGGCGCTACTTTATACCAAGGTGTACCCTTGGTTAAGGTATTAGGCTGCATTTTTATTAATACTGTAGCGATTGGCACATTACATCTAAGTGCTATATTGGCCGCTCCTCGTTTAAACTTAAGTGCAGTATGGGGCTGTGAACGTGTGCCTTCAGGAAAAACTATTAAGTTATTTCCTTTGCTTATAC
>NZ_JBEOOQ010000196.1:0-269 GCF_040309305.1 Pseudoalteromonas sp. RB2-MNA-CIBAN-0110
TAAGGATATGGAGCAGCTGTTTGATAAAAAAATCATGCTAACGCTTTGGGTAAAAGTGAAACGTGGTTGGTCTGATGACGAACGTGCATTGACCAGCTTGGGCTATTAACAGTGATTTAAGAATAGCATCTTTGAGTGCATTTTATGATCAGCGCTGAGGTAATGATAAATGCGTAATGAAGCATTGATTGGTTATTTGTTACACCAGCGCCCTTACCAAGAAAAACGCGCTTTATATTACCTATTCTCTCAGCAGCATGGGGTCATAC
>NZ_JBEOOQ010000197.1:0-269 GCF_040309305.1 Pseudoalteromonas sp. RB2-MNA-CIBAN-0110
CCGTTGCTGGTGCCAAGGTATAGCTCTGCACCATCGACATACAGATAGTACACAGTAACTTGGGGTTGGTTATCGCTTAATTGTAGTGGGTAGTGGTGAATTACATCACTTTCAATATCATAACGATTTACTCCGTCCATCGTACCAATCCAAAGTTGGTTACTCTGGTATTCTGCAAGTGTATAAATATTGGAGTTTGCTTTGATACCCCGTGCATTGCCACTAACACCCACTTGCTTAAAATCACCCTGATATTCATCCACCAGCGT
>NZ_JBEOOQ010000198.1:0-268 GCF_040309305.1 Pseudoalteromonas sp. RB2-MNA-CIBAN-0110
GCAATACAGTTGCCACACAATAAAGTAAAGGCATTCACTTTCGCTTGACCCCGTAAGGTCAATTTATTAATGCCTTTATTCACTGTAATATTCCGCTTTTTATTTAAAGGAAAGCCGGTTTAATACAGCCGAGTCGTTTGGCATTCTTTAATAAAAAGCTATAGTAGCCCGATTGGGCTGTCTATTTTTACTTTCATTTTTTGTACATAGCTCAGCTTTTTTCGTGATTAATTATTTATAATAATTCACTCTTAATAATGTTTTTTTT
>NZ_JBEOOQ010000199.1:0-268 GCF_040309305.1 Pseudoalteromonas sp. RB2-MNA-CIBAN-0110
GGTTTACTCAGAGTATTCGCAAAATGCTAAAGGAGAGGTAGTTAAAAAGAGTGAGGTTATTAATGTAGCCAATATTGCTCAGCACTTAAGTTCGCGTTTTAGCATAACCAATATGCAAAGCCCACAAGCCGCGGCCGACTTAGCGCTATTGTTACGTGCAGGCTCGTTAAGTGCGCCGGTTACTATAGTGCACGAACAAACCATAGGGCCAAGCTTAGGCAGCGAAAATATAAGTAACGGCTTAGCCGCCCTAATGTTAGGTATGGGT
>NZ_JBEOOQ010000200.1:0-268 GCF_040309305.1 Pseudoalteromonas sp. RB2-MNA-CIBAN-0110
GCAAATAATAGGTCGCACTCGCTTAGACAACACTCTTATAGCCCCAGCGCTTGAAACCAGCCATGCACAACGCAGTGAATTAAAAGATGAGCAAGGCCAGCCAATATTACTTAATCAAGGCATGCCTTATGGCGATGTTTACGAGCAAGGAATGCTGTCAATTACTTGCTCGGCCAGTGGAACCGCATTTGAACAGGTATTAAAAAGTCGTTTAGGTGAGGGGGAGTGCTATGATCATTGGCTTGATTTTACTCAAGCCGATATGGGG
>NZ_JBEOOQ010000201.1:0-267 GCF_040309305.1 Pseudoalteromonas sp. RB2-MNA-CIBAN-0110
AGCTTATCGTTTACAAATTCTAAAAGCTCATCGCCGGTCATGCCTTCGTTATCGGCCGCCCAATTGCGCCATAAAAATTGCTCTGGGATTGGCTCGCGGTAATCGTCTAACTCTAGTTCAAGCTCTTCTTCTTGCGCATCAAATACTTTTAAAAATAGTAACCACGACATTTGGCCAAGGCGTTGTGCGTCGCCATCGACACCGGCGTCTTTACGCATAATATCTTGAATGGATTTAATAGCTGAACTGATAGACATAGGTTTCTCT
>NZ_JBEOOQ010000202.1:0-267 GCF_040309305.1 Pseudoalteromonas sp. RB2-MNA-CIBAN-0110
GAGGGATTCATGAGGTCGCTTACTTTTATTAAACCGTGAACATAGCCTTAGTTTAACAAAACTAGCTGATTATATTATGAATACTTCGTTTGCGGCTTGTATTTAAGTGATCAGTCAATAATTTTTAAGCACTAATTAAGTAAAAGTTTAATCTAAATCAATAAATAGAGGCTCTTTACTCATCCGCTTTTGAAACTTTGATCTAGAACAGGTTTTTATTTTTAACCTCGAGCAATAATAGCCTCAATCAACAAATAGTCACACAGT
>NZ_JBEOOQ010000203.1:0-267 GCF_040309305.1 Pseudoalteromonas sp. RB2-MNA-CIBAN-0110
GAACAAGAGTTTGGTGGAGCTGATATCTCTTCGTCAAACTTAATTGATATAAAAAACATAGAAATTACCGACGCTTCTTAACCATCCTATTTAAAACTTCGTCCAAATTAGAGATTGCACCTTAGGTCTCTAATTTGAACGAACTAGCACATTCCTCAATTAAATAATTACAACTACTTGATTAAGTATTATTCATCCTCATATCAATCATTAGCTTGTAGCCTCACTGCGAGCATGAAAATCAGTTAAAAGCCTTTCCCCAAATAT
>NZ_JBEOOQ010000204.1:0-267 GCF_040309305.1 Pseudoalteromonas sp. RB2-MNA-CIBAN-0110
TTGGTAAACTGCGAATATTATAAGGCGCCGCTGCTTGCTCATATTTATCGGTTTGTATTTTAGCAAACACGACTTGTGGCAACTGACTAGCAGCTATTTTGAACTCCGGCGCCATCATCAGACAAGGTTGACACCAACTGGCCCAGAAGTCCACGATGGTCAGCACTTCATTTTTTTGAATGACTTTACTCACCGTTTGCGCATTCAACTCATGCGGCGTTGCAGTCAGTAAAGGTTTCGCACATTTACCGCAGTTTGGTGCAGCAC
>NZ_JBEOOQ010000205.1:0-266 GCF_040309305.1 Pseudoalteromonas sp. RB2-MNA-CIBAN-0110
GCGGTACTAGCTCAGTTGGTAGAGCGCGACCTTGCCAAGGTCGAGGTCACGAGTTCGAGCCTCGTGTACCGCTCCAAGTTTATCTCAAGGTTATTACTCCAGTATTGGGGCGGAATGGCAGAGTGGCCATGCACCGGATTGCAAATCCGTTTACCTCGGTTCGACTCCGGGTTCCGCCTCCATTTCAACACTCCACACGCTTTAATTAGCAAACTCGATGCCCGAGTGGTGGAATTGGTAGACACAAGGGATTTAAAATCCCTCGA
>NZ_JBEOOQ010000206.1:0-266 GCF_040309305.1 Pseudoalteromonas sp. RB2-MNA-CIBAN-0110
CTCATACCATTTACACGCAATAAAAAATCGGCAGCGGGTTTAAACATTAACGGGTCAATTTTACAATGGCTCTCAACATGTTGTTGCGCCAAAATAGGTTCGCCGGCAGCTACACGGCCTATTAACGGTAAACCAAGTTGTTCTGGTTCATCTTCTTCAATAAGTTGAATACCACGGCTAGCGCCTGGTTTCATTTTAATAGCGCCTTTTTTAGCCAGCGCTTTTAAATGCTCTTCTGCTGCATTAGCACTTTTAAAGCCTAATGT
>NZ_JBEOOQ010000207.1:0-266 GCF_040309305.1 Pseudoalteromonas sp. RB2-MNA-CIBAN-0110
ATAGGTAACCGAATACTTATCAGAAACCCTTTCAGTAACTGTTTTCCAATCAGTAGCTCAAATATCGAATATTGATACTATTATTTCATCAACTCACGACAGGCATTTAAGACAATGGAATCACTTTTCAACAAACGTTTACTTGAGGCACAAAAGCAACTTGGTTTAACTAAAGGATCTAGCCAAGAATTAATCAAATCAATTAAAGCAAAGTCTGAACGCTTTACTAAACCAACAGTTCACTAGGAGAGCTCTATGATTATTTT
>NZ_JBEOOQ010000208.1:0-265 GCF_040309305.1 Pseudoalteromonas sp. RB2-MNA-CIBAN-0110
CTGTATTACGCTAAAAGTGACTTGTACAAAGCCAGTGAACTTTTAAAACGCTATGAAAGTTCGGGCCGAGTATCTTCTCGCGCATTAATGCTTAGCTATCTTGTAAAAAACCGAATGGGCAGAATTGAAGAAGCTGAAAAAATTTCCAACACTATTTTGCAAACTTACTCTACCAGCAACGAAGCCTACGCGTTAAAAGAGAAAAGAACACGTTTTAATGAGTTTGAAATACTGCGAGAAAAATACCGTAAAGCGCAGTTAAAAG
>NZ_JBEOOQ010000209.1:0-265 GCF_040309305.1 Pseudoalteromonas sp. RB2-MNA-CIBAN-0110
GAGTTTACGTCACTCACGCCCCAACAGCTGATTGATACCATTTTGATATGGTCTGCACTCCCTGGCGCATCTCGGCATCATTGGGGTACCGATTTCGATATATATGATGCGAATAACATTAGCAAACAAGCACTGCAGTTAATCACGTCAGAATATACCGCCGATGGCCCTTGTGCTCCTCTACCTCAATGGCTTATCTCGCATGCTGCTGAGTTTGGATTTTATTTCCCCTATCAACCTGATTTAAGTGGCGTTAGTCCTGAGC
>NZ_JBEOOQ010000210.1:0-264 GCF_040309305.1 Pseudoalteromonas sp. RB2-MNA-CIBAN-0110
TGTTAATGTGCCGTCGTTTAGGCTGCTTGCATCAATTGGATCGGTGACATATTCACCGTTTTGAACGGTTGCCTGTATTTCAACGGGCGGGTTAACGCCGTCGTTAATAGTCACAGTTACGATTTGACCGTCTTCAATATCAGTAACCGTACCGCGTACAACGATCTCTGTACTTTCGCCGTTACCATTAATAACACCGTCGGCTGTTTTATCAATGCTGGTAGTGATGGCTGCCGTGTTATCAAGCTCAACAGTATCTTGCGC
>NZ_JBEOOQ010000211.1:0-263 GCF_040309305.1 Pseudoalteromonas sp. RB2-MNA-CIBAN-0110
ATGTAAGGCACTTTAAATACGCCCACACGCACTAGCGATACAACCCCTTTACCAAAGCGACGTGTTTCTTTACCTTGGCGATTAGTACTGGCTTTAACTTTAATGCGTGATTTTGAAAAGCCTGGGCGGATTTCAACTTTTTGGCCTTGATTGGTTTTAACCACGCGGGCTACGTTTGACTCTGGTGCATTGCGCTGCATGCCTTGTTGATATTTAATAGCGCCATCTCTTATTGCACTGGTCATTAAACCGCTGGCCTTTTT
>NZ_JBEOOQ010000212.1:0-263 GCF_040309305.1 Pseudoalteromonas sp. RB2-MNA-CIBAN-0110
GCCCTGCATAACGATAATTAAACTCGGTAATAGCGCGCCCACCTAACGAGGCACAAAATTGTTTAAAACTGCCTTTTTCTTCATTAATGGTAACGGCTAATAGCGCTTCGTTTTTTTAGCCAAGTGCGGTGCGCTCTGCTACATAACGTAAGCGATCAAAATTTAAATTAGCTCCTGAAAGCACGGCAGCTAAATGCAGCCCTTTTAACCCCGATTGCTGACTCCACTTTTTCAGCCCGGCAGTGGCAAGCGCGCCTGAAGGC
>NZ_JBEOOQ010000213.1:0-262 GCF_040309305.1 Pseudoalteromonas sp. RB2-MNA-CIBAN-0110
GCTGTCACCCTCCTGAGCGTGCATAATAATAAACATATTGCTATTGAGTCATTATTCGATTCAAAAACTAGCGCTAATATACAGCTAAAAAAACAACAACAAAGCATACCGTTAAATATCGCCCTTACCCAATTATCTGATTCTGTTTCTATGTTGTGTTTAGAGCCTTTAAAAAGCGATGTAATTGAGCTCTATAATTTTGATCGGGTTATTTCTGAAATATCAACAGACTTAATCGACATACAAAATGATGATATAGATT
>NZ_JBEOOQ010000214.1:0-262 GCF_040309305.1 Pseudoalteromonas sp. RB2-MNA-CIBAN-0110
TGGAATACCCGTTCGGGCCTTCCTCACAATAGCATTAATAGCCTTGCACAAACACAAGATGGCTATTTATGGGTAGGTACTTGGGAAGGGCTTGCCCGCTTTAACGGTCCAGAATTTAAACTATTTACCCGCTCAGAAATTACCGATTTGCCTGACTCAGGCGTACGTGCGCTTACCCCCACATCCGATGGCGGCTTACTCATAGCCGGAGCGCGCGGCGGTATTAGTTTATATCAGCACCGACAATGGGACACTCAACCAC
>NZ_JBEOOQ010000215.1:0-262 GCF_040309305.1 Pseudoalteromonas sp. RB2-MNA-CIBAN-0110
TGGTTTCGAATTGTGTCGGCTCATTATATAGGGTGTTTATCTTGTGCTTGTTTGAACATGTTGTTTTTTGGTAGTTAGAATGTATAATTTTTTGATTCTTGTACAAATAATTCGTTTTTTTTTTTTTTATTTTAAAATACTTAAATGTATTATTATTATAAATGTTGAAATTGGGAACTTCGTAAATTTTTATTTAAAACAAATTAAAACCAATTAACCCAGGTTTAACAAAAATGCAAATTTTTTTTCCCACGGTTTTTAC
>NZ_JBEOOQ010000216.1:0-261 GCF_040309305.1 Pseudoalteromonas sp. RB2-MNA-CIBAN-0110
CGGTAAAACCGTTTGTGATAGGCCGAAAGAATTGGTTATTTAGCCAAACGGCTAACGGTGCCCATGCTAGTGCCACCCTTTACAGCATTGTGGAAACCGCCAAGATAAATGGTCTAATCCCATTTAATTACATCTGTGCTTGCCTTGATGAACTGTGCCAGCCTGAGCCCGATATCGACAGCTTGTTACCCTGGAATTTTAAAACATAGGTGTAGTTCGCTAGACGCTCACGAATAATGTACACAAGTCTCCCGCGTAGGT
>NZ_JBEOOQ010000217.1:0-261 GCF_040309305.1 Pseudoalteromonas sp. RB2-MNA-CIBAN-0110
GAACAGGATGATGCCTGCAACTTAGAACCAATGCAGCGTACCTTGGTGACGGCTCAAATCCTGGGCATTCAAGGTGTGCCTTTCATCGTCGCCAATGATGGTCGCATCAGCCGAGGCCGTCCTTATGATCTTTCTGCTTGGTTGGAGGGGCGTTAATGAAAGCCTCTCTGTATTCAGGGCAACGCGCTTCAGAGCTCTTGCCAGTATTGGCCTATTCCGACGATGAGCAACTGTTTTTCATGGAAGACCAAAGTGTTGGCT
>NZ_JBEOOQ010000218.1:0-261 GCF_040309305.1 Pseudoalteromonas sp. RB2-MNA-CIBAN-0110
TATAGAAGTTGCCTTGAGGGTCGATATATCGCATACACTTGGTGAGAAAAACCCCTTTGCCTATTTAAAAGCTGATTGTTTATTTCCCGATTTTAGCGAAGTACTTGATGGGCGCAAAGGTGTAACAAAACATCACGACTGGCTCAGTGGCCACGCTAAACTAATAAGCCGTTCAAAAGAAGAGTTTGTTAAGCATAATAAAGCGAAGTATGGGCTGCCTTTACCTATTTGGGTTGCCTGTGAGGTCTGGGATTTTGGTAC
>NZ_JBEOOQ010000219.1:0-261 GCF_040309305.1 Pseudoalteromonas sp. RB2-MNA-CIBAN-0110
GTTGTAGTCTTTAGCAAGCCAAACAACTACGCCTGACAACATAAATAATGCTATAACGTTCACAATAGCCATTAACCCCATAGATATATCAGCTAAAGTCCACACTAATGGTAGCTCACCCATAGCGCCAAACATCACCATACCTAATACTAACAATCTAAAAATCAACATGCCGTATGCATGGTTATGCTCTAAAAATAATAAATTTGTTTCTGCATAAGAGTAATTAGCAACAATAGATGTGAAAGCAAAGAATAAAAT
>NZ_JBEOOQ010000220.1:0-261 GCF_040309305.1 Pseudoalteromonas sp. RB2-MNA-CIBAN-0110
TCGTTATACACTTCGTCGCGATAGATGAACATAATTAAATCGGCATCCTGCTCAATCGCACCCGATTCACGTAAGTCAGAGTTAATTGGGCGTTTATCGGCTCGTTGCTCTAGCGAGCGGTTAAGCTGCGACAGTGCAATAACAGGTACTTCTAATTCTTTGGCTAAGGCTTTTAATGAACGAGAGATCTCTGAAATTTCTAAGGTACGATTATCTTTTAACGACGGTACCTGCATTAATTGCAGGTAATCGATCATGATC
>NZ_JBEOOQ010000221.1:0-260 GCF_040309305.1 Pseudoalteromonas sp. RB2-MNA-CIBAN-0110
GTCGATAACTGCGCCTAAGTTATTCTACTGGCTTACATCCTTGTAATAATAAGTAAAAACTGAGCAAAACTTTCGCGTTCTGCTCACGCTTTTTACCACCCTCCCTGTAGGCAACGAAGTTTAGGCTTCGTTTGAAACTATCGCATTAAAGCTGTCGTTATCATGCAGACTGGCAAAGGCACTTTCATGAAGTAGCTCGTTTCGTAAGTTGGGTGAGTATTCAAGCGACATTTTTATATCGGCTAGAGCATCTGCATGCT
>NZ_JBEOOQ010000222.1:0-259 GCF_040309305.1 Pseudoalteromonas sp. RB2-MNA-CIBAN-0110
GTCATCAAGGGTATTCGACCACTTTGCGGGATGAGCCTGATACATGTGTTCAAAAAACGCTTTTGCGTTACTTGATTGATAACAGCTTTGTGCAAATTGAGCTTTTTTTAGCGCATCTTCAACAGACCAATCGGGATTTAACCCCGCGTGAGATATAAAGCAATTATGTTTTATAAGCTCTAAAGCCAATGGCTGGGTTTGTAAAAAAGCGATGTAGTTAGCCAATTTAGGGCTTTCAAATATTGGGTTTAATTTATCT
>NZ_JBEOOQ010000223.1:0-259 GCF_040309305.1 Pseudoalteromonas sp. RB2-MNA-CIBAN-0110
GGGCAGCACGATATGCGGCGCGTCCGGCGGCGCCGGCCGCTGCGGCCCGCCGCAACGGCCGCGACATCGCGCTTTCGTCGTAGCGGCACGCTCGCGGCAGGAACGATCGAGTTCATGTGACGCGTCGGCACGACGGGCGGATGCGTTCGTGCCGGCCGAGCGGATCGGCGTCGATCCCGAGCGCCGGGCCGCCGCCGGAAAACAGGCGAATCGTCCTATCCGTGCCGCCGCCGCGCTGGCAGAGTGAACAGGTCATTTC
>NZ_JBEOOQ010000224.1:0-258 GCF_040309305.1 Pseudoalteromonas sp. RB2-MNA-CIBAN-0110
GTTACCCGGGTGCGAGTACGCGCCATGGCAATATCTATATCTCGGTCAATCACATTATTAATAGCACAACCTGATGCAACCACTAGCGATAAGCCAATTAAGGTAGCAACCATTAGCCATGGGTTTATATCACCGCGGGAGGCTAGTAAAAACCCGCCCGCTACGCTGATTAAGTTACCCATAATAATACCTGGCTTAGTTACTGATAAATAACGACGAAACATCTTTAGCTCCTAATACATCATCATTGCGTTAGAT
>NZ_JBEOOQ010000225.1:0-258 GCF_040309305.1 Pseudoalteromonas sp. RB2-MNA-CIBAN-0110
GCGCTATACCAACGTTTTGTACCGCGCACGTGTGGTAATGCGTAATTTTCATCCTGAACCATAGATTCAAAACCTAAGCTGGCATCACTCATTTTTAAAGGCGCAAAAATAGTTTCCCGTAACCACTGCGCGTAACTTTTACCACTGCTTTGTAATATCACATTACCTATAAGGCTAAACATAACATTTTGATAACCGTAACATTCGCCTGGTTTGCAAATAGGTTTAACACTAAGTAATTTTTCAACAATACTGGGG
>NZ_JBEOOQ010000226.1:0-258 GCF_040309305.1 Pseudoalteromonas sp. RB2-MNA-CIBAN-0110
GTAGTGAGCCACGACATAGGTACTAATGTAGAGCAGATTAAAAACCTAGGTGATGTATAATTTAAACTTAAGTTTTAATGTTGCCAGGGGCGCTGCTGAGTTAGTTGAAGGCTCAAGAAAGATCAACGACTTACTGCTTACTTTTAAAATTTAATTGTCAGCACAAATAAAAAAGCCGCTATGTTAGCGGCTTTTTCGTTTTTACTTTATAACGCTTAACGGCTTGAAAACACTAAACCGTCGTCATTTGCATCAATT
>NZ_JBEOOQ010000227.1:0-258 GCF_040309305.1 Pseudoalteromonas sp. RB2-MNA-CIBAN-0110
TCATCAATGTCCTCGTATATTTCGAGCACTAATAATGGAGATACTTAGGGTTAGCATGTTGTAGGCGTCATCGGATGGCGCCTACAAATAAACAAGCCAAAAGCAATCCTTACTTAACCATATTCCCTTTAGCTCCCTATATGACCTAATCATTTTTTCTCTTCCAGAAGTGTAACTAGCATTTGCTCGATGTTTTTTACGCTGTAGGTGAGAGCTCGGAGTAATTCGACTTGGCTTTGTGGCCCATCAGCTTTAGCC
>NZ_JBEOOQ010000228.1:0-258 GCF_040309305.1 Pseudoalteromonas sp. RB2-MNA-CIBAN-0110
GCCATTAACACCACAAAAATAGCAAAAGCCTGTTGCAAATCATCTGATGCAATTTGCTCAGACACAAAAGCTGATGATAACGACCCTATTACAATACCCGGAAATATAGGATTAAATAGCTCAAAAGGTATATTTCCACGTTTGTGATGCGCGGTGGCTGATGACATAGACGTTAAAATAATCGATGCCAGTGACGTAGCGATAGCGACATGAGTAATTTGGGTTGAACTGATACCTACTGAAGGTAAAATATACAAT
>NZ_JBEOOQ010000229.1:0-257 GCF_040309305.1 Pseudoalteromonas sp. RB2-MNA-CIBAN-0110
GTTCGTATGCTTGCGGGAAAGAAGTAAATAGACCAAGTAGTATCAATAAAATCCATTTAATCATTATTTATCCTTAAATTGAGTGCTTTCTTCCTTTATGCTCCTAGAGTGAATATAAGGGATTGGATATAAAATAGAAACAGATAGTTTAGGGGAATTGGTAAGTCGTGCACGGCAAGATCATTATAAATTGAACTTATAGAGCAAGCAGTGATCAGATCAAGGCATAATAATTACTTGGTCGCATAAATATGAGC
>NZ_JBEOOQ010000230.1:0-257 GCF_040309305.1 Pseudoalteromonas sp. RB2-MNA-CIBAN-0110
GCTTGGTGGCCTAAACTGCATTCCTTTTCGGTGGGTTTAGAAGGCTCCCCCGATTTAGCCGCAGCGCAAAAAGTAGCTGATATGATAGGGACTATTCACCACCCTATTATCTTTACTATTCAACAAGGTATTGATGCACTTAAAGAAGTGATTTACCACATTGAAACTTACGATGTAACCACCATTCGTGCATCAACCCCAATGTACTTAATGGCCCGTCAAATTAAAGCCATGGGTATAAAAATGGTGCTCTCAGG
>NZ_JBEOOQ010000231.1:0-257 GCF_040309305.1 Pseudoalteromonas sp. RB2-MNA-CIBAN-0110
GACTTGATTGGCAGCTTGCCAATTGACGGAAACACATAACGCCGTAAATTGATTTCAATCTGGCGCTTGTAGTTTTCGGACCACTTGGACTTATTCTTTTCTATCCACTCATGCGCCAACGCTTGAAAGGTATTAACGCTTTCCCATTCGTTGTTAACCTTTCGAGACTGTCTGATTGTCGTTGGATGTTTACCTTCTTTTACTAGTTCAGTCGCCTCTTGGCGCTTAATTCTGGCTTCACTAAGGCTAATTGTAGG
>NZ_JBEOOQ010000232.1:0-257 GCF_040309305.1 Pseudoalteromonas sp. RB2-MNA-CIBAN-0110
GGTTATGTTTGGCGACTGATCTGATCGCGCAAACCGCATTGAGTTCCCTTCCTCGGGTGATCTACTATTTGGAACAGCTATTTAGGATGCCAGCCCATACCTTTCTAATTCATATGTAACATTTTTTCTGTCGTACTGGCATCAAGATAACCAGAACTGAGCAAACAATCTCAAAGGTTGTACAAAATAACACTAAAGTTTTTTCATTAAGTTTTATTGTTATGCTCTTGTGGTGGCTTTCGCCACCACTTTATTAG
>NZ_JBEOOQ010000233.1:0-257 GCF_040309305.1 Pseudoalteromonas sp. RB2-MNA-CIBAN-0110
GTGTTAGCCATTTAGCCAAATTATTCATGCGACTCCTTTTAACTCCATTCCATCATTAAATACGATTGATATTAATTAAATTCCGGTGAAACGGTTAAATTAATTTCTTTTAATTGCTGATAAACAGCCGGTTCAGGCGATACTGGTAACCGTCCCGCTTTATTTATCGACGCTTTGGCTGCTCGACACACTACCTGATCACCATCTAACGTTTGGCTTGTTGTGACAAAACCATCTGACGCTAGACGAATAAAGAC
>NZ_JBEOOQ010000234.1:0-256 GCF_040309305.1 Pseudoalteromonas sp. RB2-MNA-CIBAN-0110
TCAATACTCTCAATACTAAGCATTACTGGGTGTACAATAGTACCAGGCAGCCACTTTTAAGGTATAGACTCAGGCGAGCAAACACAAAACCTCGAACAAGATCTCTAAAAAGTAAAAATTCAAATAATCGACTCGCTACTAATAAATAAACAAAATCAAGCGCGTATAGCAGCTAAACCAATTTCAGGCACCGATGGTTTAAACGTAAGTAACTACGAATACAAACTAGGTGTTGGCGACGTACTAACAATAGGCG
>NZ_JBEOOQ010000235.1:0-256 GCF_040309305.1 Pseudoalteromonas sp. RB2-MNA-CIBAN-0110
GATTTAACTTCCGCTTTTAAATCGCGATCATCTAGCTGAAGTAACACATCGCCTTTTTCAAAAAAGCCGCCTTCGCGGAACTGCTCATTTATATCAATAATCAGCCCAGAAACCTGAGCCACCAACATACTTTGAGTCCGTGGTTTAACCGTACCAAAGCTATCAATTTCAACGGGGTAGTCAATTAACTGCAATGGTTTTACCGCTACATTAATTTTTGCTTTTGGCGGTGCTGAAAAACGTGATGCTTTAGGCG
>NZ_JBEOOQ010000236.1:0-256 GCF_040309305.1 Pseudoalteromonas sp. RB2-MNA-CIBAN-0110
CCAGCTGAGTTTTATCGATTTCCGCTTTTGAGCCAGATCCTATGTTGGTGAGGTCGATAAAGAACTCATCAAATAAGTGTGATAGATCTTCAACGGCTTCGATGTTTAAAAACTGCTCGTGGTTATAGATGCTCGGGTAACCGCCTTTTTGTTTGTCTACTGCAAACGAAATACCTTTCACATTAGTGATGGTAGTGGCTTTTTCACACTTGAGCATGCAACCGTCTTCAATGCTGGGCTTATTACAGCCTACCGT
>NZ_JBEOOQ010000237.1:0-255 GCF_040309305.1 Pseudoalteromonas sp. RB2-MNA-CIBAN-0110
GGATAAGAGAACGATGAATATAGAATCACTCGTAAGTAAAGCAAAACAAGTATGTGACAACCGTGGTGCGCGATTTACACCTATCCGTGAAAAGGTATTTCGTTTACTTGCAAGTGCGCAAGGTGGTGTGGGCGCGTATGATTTGCTCGAGCAATTAAAAGTAACAGAAACTGGCGCTAAACCTGCCACGATATACCGTGCATTAGATTTTTTGGCTGAGCTTGGTTTTATTCATAAAATTGAAAGCACCAATGC
>NZ_JBEOOQ010000238.1:0-255 GCF_040309305.1 Pseudoalteromonas sp. RB2-MNA-CIBAN-0110
GTGTTAAACAAGAAGATCAACAAACTCTTCCCCTTTGCTTTACCTGTAAAAGTTATCAATATAAAAAAACCATTTCCTCGAATGAGGTTAGACGCTGCGATTCATTCAAGGTTGAATTAACAAAAGATGACTTAGCTAAAGATTGTAATCAATTCATAGATAAATCTCTTATTCCTTGATAAACCAGAGCGAAGCGACAGCCCCGCAGGGTTTTGTTTTTGTCTAAAACAAGCAGTTATCCACACATTTCAGCCC
>NZ_JBEOOQ010000239.1:0-255 GCF_040309305.1 Pseudoalteromonas sp. RB2-MNA-CIBAN-0110
TGCGTGATGTGGTTAAAATTGTTGGAATGGTTTTTTCGTTATCACAAAAGGTTTTTAAATCGTTTTCACCCGCTACACCATCGTTAGCGGTAACACGAACACAATAGTTAGTGTTGGTGGTCCAGCCTTTTTTTACTGCGTACTGATTAATAAAATCGCGCACCATACCGGCATGAACTTGTGTTGCACAAAACACGATGGTTTTTTCATTGGGTTTAAAGCGATCCATCCAGTAATGAACGCGGCGTTCTTCAC
>NZ_JBEOOQ010000240.1:0-255 GCF_040309305.1 Pseudoalteromonas sp. RB2-MNA-CIBAN-0110
CTATTACGTCTTGTCTAAACTCTACTTGGCTAATTGTTACCGGCTCCATACCGCCAGGAAACGTGGCTATACCATCTACGCGAAGTTTTACTTTATCGAGCACGTCGGTAAGTTTAACGTCAGTATTTATTTCTAAGCTCGCACGGCCACCATTACGAAACGCACGATACACGCCTTTTTTAATTTCGGTTACATCCTTAAGCGACTCCTCAATTTTTATGAGAATGCTTTCTTCTATTTCTTGTGGCGATGCAC
>NZ_JBEOOQ010000241.1:0-255 GCF_040309305.1 Pseudoalteromonas sp. RB2-MNA-CIBAN-0110
TTTTTTATTTTAACCGTAAATTACTTTTATTTTCTTGTCTAAATTGATATATTTTTTTCTATTTATTGTATATTTAATTTTTTTTATTTTTTTTTATTTTTTTTTTTTGTTTTTTATTTTTTTTTTTTTTATTTTTTATTTTTTTTTTTTTTTTTTTTGTGTTTTTATTTTTTTTTTTTTATGAAATTTTTTTAGTATTTAATTAAAGTAATACATAAATAATCCGTTATACACCTGTCTTCAGAGGAGCTCTGA
>NZ_JBEOOQ010000242.1:0-254 GCF_040309305.1 Pseudoalteromonas sp. RB2-MNA-CIBAN-0110
GCGGTACTAGCTCAGTTGGTAGAGCGCGACCTTGCCAAGGTCGAGGTCACGAGTTCGAGCCTCGTGTACCGCTCCAAATTATCTGGATACATTTAGGCGGAATGGCAGAGTGGCCATGCACCGGATTGCAAATCCGTTTACCTCGGTTCGACTCCGGGTTCCGCCTCCATATAATTTACTCCACACGCTTTAATTAGCAAACTCGATGCCCGAGTGGTGGAATTGGTAGACACAAGGGATTTAAAATCCCTCGA
>NZ_JBEOOQ010000243.1:0-254 GCF_040309305.1 Pseudoalteromonas sp. RB2-MNA-CIBAN-0110
TAGCTCAGCTGGATAGAGTACTCGGCTACGAACCGAGCGGTCGGAGGTTCGAATCCTCCTGCGCCCACCACTTTCATGTTTTCATACGCTTTTAAGTGTAAGAAAAATAAACCGATGGAAATCGGTTTTTTTATGTCTGAATTTATACGCTCTGCTTAGAGTTTAAATAAGCAATCTATGAAAGTGGGTGCATAGCTCAGCTGGATAGAGTACTCGGCTACGAACCGAGCGGTCGGAGGTTCGAATCCTCCTGC
>NZ_JBEOOQ010000244.1:0-254 GCF_040309305.1 Pseudoalteromonas sp. RB2-MNA-CIBAN-0110
GCGCAGAACCTTGACCCGCTTCGTTAGAGAATAAACCACGGTTTACACCCCGGTTAAACGCATAAGCAAATGACGCCCCCAAGAAGCCACCTGCGGCAGCAGAGCCAGAAAATGCGTCCATAAATACAGCAGAAAATGAAGGACCGATGTTTTCAGCGTTATAAAAAATAACAGCCAGAGCACCAATAATATAAATAGCCGCCATTAACGGTACTACGCGTGATGTAATTGCTGCAATACGCTTAATGCCGCCT
>NZ_JBEOOQ010000245.1:0-254 GCF_040309305.1 Pseudoalteromonas sp. RB2-MNA-CIBAN-0110
GGTTTACTCAGCATTAAATGGGGTAAAACGGCCAGTTTAAATCACGAAAAACTTACTACGCTGTTAACTGATTTAGATCAGCAATCAGGGCGTTTGCCTAAAGGTAATATCAAAGCAAATTTGGCAACTATTCAAGAACTCGCTGAGTTTACTACGCTACAACAACAGGTTGACTATATTTTAAACTTAAACACAGACGACAAATGGCTACTAAAGGCGCAAAAATCGCTTAAGCATGGTTGTCCGCTAAGTTG
>NZ_JBEOOQ010000246.1:0-254 GCF_040309305.1 Pseudoalteromonas sp. RB2-MNA-CIBAN-0110
GTTCAGTTAATGGCAATTGCTTAGCACCAGCAATCGACTCAACTAGGCTGTACGCTTCTGGGTGAACAGATGACGAATCCAATGGATTATCACCATTACGGATGCGTAAAAACCCCGCAGCTTGCTCATAAGCTTTAGGCCCTAAACGAGCCACACTCAATCGCTGCTTACGATTGGTAAATTGACCATTCGCGTCACGAAAATCAACCACATTTTTAGCTAAGGTTTTGGTTAAACCAGCAACTTGAGCTAAT
>NZ_JBEOOQ010000247.1:0-253 GCF_040309305.1 Pseudoalteromonas sp. RB2-MNA-CIBAN-0110
CTACTCACCCGTTTTTTTAAATGCTTTGCTTTACCAACATAAATTACTTGATTGTCACTATCGAGCATACGGTAAACCCCGGGCTCACTCGATAGTGTTTTTAAAAACTGGACGTGATCAAATTCAGACATAAATTATGATTAGTACGATACGTCTATATCAATCATTTTATAGCGAATAGCTAAATGAGTCAGCTCTACATCGCCACTCACATTTAGTTTTTCAAACATACGATAGCGGTAGCTATTAACTG
>NZ_JBEOOQ010000248.1:0-253 GCF_040309305.1 Pseudoalteromonas sp. RB2-MNA-CIBAN-0110
CTGTAACGTGCCCCGATGACAATTCGTTTGCCGCTGAAATACTTCATCAAAATGGCGTAGGTAAAGTGCTGGTTATTAACGGCTTTGCTAGTAAACGCTTTGCATTTATTGGCGATATTATGGCAGAGCGTGCTTTAAAAAATGGCTGGGAAGGTATAGTTATAAATGGTTGTTGCCGAGATATTGAGATTCTTGCTACCTTAAATTTACCTATTATGGCGCTTGGCTCAACACCACGCAGTACGTTAAAGCG
>NZ_JBEOOQ010000249.1:0-253 GCF_040309305.1 Pseudoalteromonas sp. RB2-MNA-CIBAN-0110
TATTAAGTCTAAGGCGCTTTCGCCCCCCAAGAGAGTTAGCGCCCCCTTCAAGCTCAGGCTGTGTGAAAACTATTTTGGACTTGCGTAATTTGGAAATAGCAACGGAAAAGGCTCTGTAGATTTAAATCTGTAGTAAGTTTGGTGTCAAACTAGAGGTTTGTTGCCCATCCCCTCGAAATTAACCTTAAGCCTGTTTTTTAAACAGTAATTTGAGGGGTAAACAATTATTAAAAGGTTTACTTAATGATGTTGG
>NZ_JBEOOQ010000250.1:0-253 GCF_040309305.1 Pseudoalteromonas sp. RB2-MNA-CIBAN-0110
CCCTTAAGTTAGTTACTGAGCAAGGCGGTGAAATAGTCAGCGAGTTTGCAGCGCCTGCCAACATGAAAGGCTATGTTGCCGACTTTAAAGGCCAAGTTATTACTTTATATATCACCGCCGACGAGCAATATTTATTTACCGGCCCTATGCTTGACGCCAATGGTAATAATGTAGGAGAGCAAGCGGCACACGACTACGCTACAGGCCCTAAAGCGCAAAAAGACTGGCAAACATTAGAGAGTAGCCATTGGAT
>NZ_JBEOOQ010000251.1:0-253 GCF_040309305.1 Pseudoalteromonas sp. RB2-MNA-CIBAN-0110
ATTTTTTTCTTATTTTTATTAAGTTTAATAGTTAATTATTTATTTTCTTTTTTATTTTTGGTATTGTTGTTTTTTTGTTTTTTTTTTTTATTTTTTTTTATTTTTTTTTTTTTTATTTTTTTTTTTTTTTTTAAATTTTTTTTTTTTTTTTTTTTTTTTATTAATTTTTTAGATTTTTTATTTAATTTTTTAAAAATTTTAATTTTTTTGGTTATATATTTTATTTTATTTTTTATTTTTGTAAGAGCAATTT
>NZ_JBEOOQ010000252.1:0-252 GCF_040309305.1 Pseudoalteromonas sp. RB2-MNA-CIBAN-0110
CCAGTCATGAGGGCGTTTTTCTGTTGTCATGTGACTACCATTATTTTTAGTTTCAAGTTCATGGTTTTTAGCAAGCGTGATCCATCGTTGCAAGGTTGAATAACCGATGCCTAAATCAAACGCAATATCTTCTAGGCGAACATCATCACATTGAGATAATGCTTTTTCAACAGCGTGAACTTTAAATTCTTGTGTAAATCGACGTCTCATTTTATCTGCCTCTATTAAAAGTTAGAGGCGACAACTATCCTG
>NZ_JBEOOQ010000253.1:0-252 GCF_040309305.1 Pseudoalteromonas sp. RB2-MNA-CIBAN-0110
TTTGCTTCTCTTTGTGCAATAAGGTTTTAAGTAATTTATTCACAAAGAGGTTAAGAGGGCGCTGCGCTTTAGAGAAGCCATAAGTAGGTAAGCTATTAGTAATAAATATTAAAAACTGCGCTTTTCGCGTGAGCAAGCTTTACGCCTACCGGTAAAGTTTGACGCCGTGGTTAAATTTACTTGTAGGCGAGCAAAGTTCGTAATTTCTGTGCTTTAGTCTCTTCTCATTTACTCCTCTTTTGCTTCTCTTTG
>NZ_JBEOOQ010000254.1:0-252 GCF_040309305.1 Pseudoalteromonas sp. RB2-MNA-CIBAN-0110
CAACGCGGCATTGAATATCAACCATCTGAGGTACGCGGCGTACAAAGTTGGAGTGCTAAAAGTCAGCTGGTGGATAACCACCTAATCGAAAAAATGACCCTAGTAAGCACACAAGGCAAAGGCTGCGATTAAGTAAAAAACTATACATTGAGCGAAAATGGCAACGACTTTAACCTTGCATTTTATACGAATTAAAAATTATTTAAAAAATTTAGTATTAGTAATAAAAAAAGCCAAACTACTACCTTACTT
>NZ_JBEOOQ010000255.1:0-252 GCF_040309305.1 Pseudoalteromonas sp. RB2-MNA-CIBAN-0110
CAGCTAAAGCAGGCTTATATTGATTTTCAACTAGAGCTTTTAGAACAGGTGCGTAAAATAATACTTGGTTTACGCGATAGTGAAATGATTGCGATTAACGAGCAAGATGCGCTCGAACTTGCACACACGCTTAAATTAACAGTTAGTTTTTGGACCCCTTATATTAAAGCCCGCAGGCTCAGCGGTGCACTTGCCGAGCAAGATATTTATCATGGTATTTTAAAAGTATTAACTTTATTTAGAGCCTATAGT
>NZ_JBEOOQ010000256.1:0-252 GCF_040309305.1 Pseudoalteromonas sp. RB2-MNA-CIBAN-0110
TATCAATTTCGATTGCTGGGTTCACTTCGTTTGCGGTATCGCGAGTCTGATCGCCGCCCACGTCATTTGTCGGGCTAGAGTCAACAGCTAATGCTGCTTTCTTGGCTTTCGCTTTGGCAACCGCGGCAGCAATTTTAGCTTTTTTGTCATCGACAGGGCTTGTTGCAATGGTTGTATCTGTTTGGCTTGCTGAATTAACTTCGTTTGCGGTATCGCGAGTCTGATCGCCGCCCACGTCATTTGTCGGGCTAG
>NZ_JBEOOQ010000257.1:0-252 GCF_040309305.1 Pseudoalteromonas sp. RB2-MNA-CIBAN-0110
CTTTTTTAAAGCTTAATATGGCAAGTGGATCGAGTAATTCAAGTGGTTCATCCAACGGATTGAACTGTTCAGAGACTAAATCTGATTGTGCTGCTTTATTTTTTTCTTGCTGGGCGATGACCGCTTTATGGTTTTTAGGTGGTAAGGTCACAGTGTCATGCGTTATGGGGGTAACATCTTCCATAGAAGTTAAGAATAAATCGAAATCTGACAATGGCATGGGCTTATCTCAAATTAGGCAAGGGTCTGTTG
>NZ_JBEOOQ010000258.1:0-252 GCF_040309305.1 Pseudoalteromonas sp. RB2-MNA-CIBAN-0110
GTATTTGGCAAAGCATTTTAATACCCGGCATTAAAGGTAAATTATTTTTTAACTCATCTATTAAGCTTTTTTCAATTCCGGTAAGTTTAGCGACGCGCTGATTTAGGCTTTCACTAAAATCAAGCTTACCAGCCATTGCCAGTGCTGTTACCGAAGCAACCTCATCGTATACGTTAGCTAAGCGTGCAATTTCATCTATGCACTCAATAGTAATAGCGGTTGAATCCATATCCATTACCAATAAACCTGGCT
>NZ_JBEOOQ010000259.1:0-251 GCF_040309305.1 Pseudoalteromonas sp. RB2-MNA-CIBAN-0110
GGTTCAACCGTAACTTGATACTGTTTTACCATGCCTCCTACTGAAGCAACCTCAGATACGCCTGGTACTGTTTGCAATTCAAATTTTAAAAACCAATCTTGTAAGCTACGTAACTGGCTAATATCGTGCTGATTGGTTTTATCTACCAGTGCATATAAGTATACCCAACCAACACCGGTGGCATCGGGGCCAAGCTCTGCGCTGGCTGTAGCTGGTAAACGACTCGCTACTTGGCTTAAATACTCTTGCAC
>NZ_JBEOOQ010000260.1:0-250 GCF_040309305.1 Pseudoalteromonas sp. RB2-MNA-CIBAN-0110
CTTTTATGCCACCGATAATTACTTGGTTAGTTCTTATACTCATAGGTGTTTTAGGTGGTGTCATTGCTTATCTACTGTTTGAAAAGCCTATTTTTAAATTTTTTAAAAGAAAAATAATCTTAAAAAATAACAAGGATGTAAATAAGGCAATATGAAAATTTTAATGCTTACATGTCAATACATGCCAGATGTATTTGGTGGTGCTGAAAAGCAATGTGGGCGGGTTTCAAAAGGAATTCAAGCTGAAGGT
>NZ_JBEOOQ010000261.1:0-250 GCF_040309305.1 Pseudoalteromonas sp. RB2-MNA-CIBAN-0110
CAGATGATACGCAGGGCTAATTTTAAAAACTCGTAGTCTAAGTAAATTAACACCAGCTTTAATCGCTAATCGTTCGCACTCTGCTAGAGCAGCTGCCCCAATTCCCTTATTTTGAAATTTCTCACTAACCTGTATATCTCGGATATAACATCCTTCATTATCAAAGGCTAAACGAATTGCGCCAACGAGCGAAGTATTATAAAGAATATCCCAATTTTCTAAGTCTACAATTTGCTCTTGTATATTAGAT
>NZ_JBEOOQ010000262.1:0-249 GCF_040309305.1 Pseudoalteromonas sp. RB2-MNA-CIBAN-0110
TTCATGACGTGAGACAGTCGCGCAGCCCGCTCGTCAGTAAATACCTCATCCAGCCACATCGGGGAACCATCCGGATGGCTGAGAGGGACCCGCCAGTTTGGGTATTCATTCGTGGTACCCGGCAAGTTTTGAGTGCGACGATCTCCCACCGCGTCAGTCAGGGTGGCATTGAGCACCTTTGACGGGGTGCGGGTAAGCATGCGATGCATCGCTAACACGATGTCCTCTTCGGAGGGGTCATCCCCCACC
>NZ_JBEOOQ010000263.1:0-249 GCF_040309305.1 Pseudoalteromonas sp. RB2-MNA-CIBAN-0110
GGCCTACAGCATTCATATTGACAAAAACTTTATGAACAAACCGTTTGTAGACGATGACAAAATGCGCGGTTTACAAGTATTTGCTTACACCGTAGATGAAGTCGAAGATATTAAACTGATGCTTGCCTGTGGTGTTGATGGTATTTTTACTAACGACCCTGAACGAACTAAGCATTATTTAGCGCAATTAAATGAACTATAACTAATTATTTAATTGCCATTTATGCTATAAAAACAATAATTTAGTAG
>NZ_JBEOOQ010000264.1:0-249 GCF_040309305.1 Pseudoalteromonas sp. RB2-MNA-CIBAN-0110
CGACTAATATCATCGGTTGATGAGCGCGTTTTTGACGCCAGTGCACGCACTTCGTCTGCAACAACCGCAAAGCCTCGACCATGATCACCCGCTCGTGCAGCTTCAATTGCAGCATTTAGCGCAAGTAAATTGGTTTGCTCTGAAATAGTACGAATAACATCTAAAATTTGCGTTATGTCGTTACTGCGCGATGCCACTTTTTGCACCGCTTGGTTAGCTTCTTTAATTTCCTCAGACATGGTTTTAACT
>NZ_JBEOOQ010000265.1:0-249 GCF_040309305.1 Pseudoalteromonas sp. RB2-MNA-CIBAN-0110
ATTTGTGACTGTTCAACACGCCCTAGTGTTTTATTGATTATTTTATAAGAGTATTTGACCAATGCTAAAGCTAACCACCTACCGTAACTTGCAAGTCTTTTTGGTATTAATGGCAGTGATAGGAATGAGCTTTGCGCTGTTTTATTTACAGCGCCATCTGGGTCTATCACCTTGCCCACTTTGTGTTTTTCAGCGTATCGGCCTGATGGTTATGGGTGGCTTTGCCTTAATAGCAGCACTGTTTAATCC
>NZ_JBEOOQ010000266.1:0-249 GCF_040309305.1 Pseudoalteromonas sp. RB2-MNA-CIBAN-0110
TATGTAGTTATAATTTATGGTTAAGTTTGTATTATTATTTATTGAATTGTGGTTACTCTTATGCATGATTATGTATGGGAGTTATTTGTGTTAATTTTTTTTTTTTATTATTTTTTTTTTTTTTTTTATTTTAAATTTGTTTTTTTTTTTTAAATAAAAAATATTTTTTTTTTTTTTTTTTTATAAAAAATACTATCTTCATAAAAAAAATTAATTAACAATTTTTTAATTTTTTTTTTTTTACCCCGC
>NZ_JBEOOQ010000267.1:0-249 GCF_040309305.1 Pseudoalteromonas sp. RB2-MNA-CIBAN-0110
CTTCCGGCGTGGTTCATTTATTTGTTTTTTCTGATATCGGGGTGGATGTTTATAATTTTTAAAAATATAATATTCTTCTTTTTTTATGGTCTCTATATGAAATTTATAATCTTGTATATTTTTTTTTTTTTCTGGATTTTTACTTGCTTTGATTATATTATTTTAACCATGTAATTTTGTATAAGGTTTCTTATGTGCTATTTTTAAATATTTATTTAGTTTTTTTTTTTTTTTTGTGCTGTTTTTTCT
>NZ_JBEOOQ010000268.1:0-248 GCF_040309305.1 Pseudoalteromonas sp. RB2-MNA-CIBAN-0110
ACATAGATGCTTTTAGGTAAGATAGGCGCTATGGACAAAAAATAAAGAGACAAGGTAATGCGACCTTTACTAGTTTTAACTATATCTACGCTCGCCTTAGGCGGTTGCGTTACAGAAAATAGTTATAACGGCAGTGATAAACCCGTTGTCGAAAATAAAATTAATAGCGCAGGCGCAGCTCGAACTCGCATTGCCCTTGCTTTACAATATTTAAATACGGGTAATAACTCTCAAGCAAAATATAACCT
>NZ_JBEOOQ010000269.1:0-248 GCF_040309305.1 Pseudoalteromonas sp. RB2-MNA-CIBAN-0110
CTTTTTGCAGTACGATTCTTTCATTATTGACCCAAGCGTAATTACCTACTTGGGCATTGCCAGGGAAAAATATCGCGTGATGTATTTGTTTTGTTTTTGCATTTAATATTAGTAGCTTGTCTTTACCATTATGTTTGGTTATTGCACTAATATAGTCGCCTGTTGGAGATATTTTTACATTGCTAAATTCAGCCCCTCGGCTAAATAGTCGTGCAGTAGAAAGGCTTTCTGCTGCAAATGCATGGGTG
>NZ_JBEOOQ010000270.1:0-248 GCF_040309305.1 Pseudoalteromonas sp. RB2-MNA-CIBAN-0110
TCTTTAAGTCATGTAATTGAGCAAACTGCTACGGAAATAAAGTTAGAGCAAAGCAAGTTTGGTATTTCTTTTGGTGCGCTCAAAGACAAATCAGTACTTAGCTCAGGTCAATTTGTATTGGCTATTAAAGCCAGTGTTCCTCACGAGGAGCTTCGTAAGATATTACCTTCTCAAATTAAAATTGGTAGTGTTGAGACAATCCGAGATTTAGTAAATAATCAAATCCCAGGTATTACAATCAGTAACTT
>NZ_JBEOOQ010000271.1:0-247 GCF_040309305.1 Pseudoalteromonas sp. RB2-MNA-CIBAN-0110
GGATAATTTAAATGTCTGTTAAAATTGAAGACCGCCCTATTGAGCAAGTTCGTGAGCAAGTGATTGATCAGCTCATTTATAACTACAGCCATGGTGTTATTTCTGTAGAAGCATTTGAAAGGCGCTTAGACGACGCCATGGCAGCGAGTGACAATAAAGCACTTATGGATCTCGTTGAAGATTTAACCTTAAATACTGACCAACAATATAAGGCGCAAAAGCACTCTCAGTTTGCACCTAATTATAG
>NZ_JBEOOQ010000272.1:0-247 GCF_040309305.1 Pseudoalteromonas sp. RB2-MNA-CIBAN-0110
TTTTAATGGTGCAGTATTTAATACCCATAATGGCACTTACTATCGTAAACACAGCAGAGGCTATCGAGAGGTAATGCCACCAAGAGGTTTACATATTAGATCACTGCCTAGATACCACTCACGTTTAAGGCATCGCAATAACACTTATTATACCTATCAAAATGTATATTATATTGCCGAAAATAACGGCTACACAGTAGTAGATACGCCTAAAATACAGGTTAACCGAGCAATCAAAGTAAATAAC
>NZ_JBEOOQ010000273.1:0-247 GCF_040309305.1 Pseudoalteromonas sp. RB2-MNA-CIBAN-0110
CTTTCATACTTACGCTTAGTGGGTAACCGCCAAGATGATGCGGCATTTGAGCGTGTTATTAATACGCCCGCCCGCGGCATTGGCGATAAAACATTAAGCCATATACGTGACTGCGCTCGCGCTGAATCCTTGCCGCTTTGGTATGCTGCTAAAGCCATTGTAGAGCAACAGCATTTATCGGGTCGCGCTTCTGGAGCTGTTGCCAAGTTTGTTGAGTTAATTGAACATATTGAAGATAAGATTAGTG
>NZ_JBEOOQ010000274.1:0-247 GCF_040309305.1 Pseudoalteromonas sp. RB2-MNA-CIBAN-0110
GGCTCAAGTTCTAAGGAAGGAATTCGTCATGGCAAAGATGCAAGCGAAAGTTCAGGCTGACGAGCGCGACGACGGCCTTCGCGAAAAGATGATTTCGGTCAACCGCGTGACCAAGGTCGTGAAGGGTGGCCGTATTCTCGGCTTCGCCGCACTGACCGTGGTTGGCGACGGTGATGGCCGCATCGGTATGGGCAAGGGCAAGGCGAAGGAAGTGCCGGTCGCTGTCCAGAAGGCAATGGAACAAGCT
>NZ_JBEOOQ010000275.1:0-247 GCF_040309305.1 Pseudoalteromonas sp. RB2-MNA-CIBAN-0110
ATACTGAGCTTAGCCAACTTACAAAAATATTTGCTCACCCGCAACCGTTTGCTCAATGTAGCCGCTTTTTACAAGGCCTTGGTGAGCTGCAACACGAAACCTGCGACTCAACTTCAAGTGCCCTGCAATCAGCACTAAATACGCCAAATAGTGCCGCTATTGGCTCTGCCCAAGCAGGTAAAAATGTAGGCCTAGAAGTGATTAAATCTAACTTAGCAAACCAAAGCGAAAACCACAGCCGCTTTAT
>NZ_JBEOOQ010000276.1:0-247 GCF_040309305.1 Pseudoalteromonas sp. RB2-MNA-CIBAN-0110
CCATTAATGTCGTTAACAATGTTGATGTGGCCATGCCGACAGATTCACAGGCAATTAAAGATGCATTAGTGCGTCAGTTATATTGCCCAGTGCGTTGGAGCGAGTCTGTTGAATTTATGGCGACACAAGGTGTTACAAAATTAATAGAGTGTGGACCGGGTAAAGTATTAACCGGTTTAACAAAAAGAATTAATAAATCGATATCCGCTCAAGCGGTCAATGATGTTGCTTCATTTGCAGCATTAGT
>NZ_JBEOOQ010000277.1:0-247 GCF_040309305.1 Pseudoalteromonas sp. RB2-MNA-CIBAN-0110
CCTGCTGCTTCACCTGCACGGTCTAGCTCTTCACGTACTTTTTTCATTAGCACTTGGTATGAGGCATTCAATCCTGCACGGCGCGCGTTGGATATAGGAAAATCATCGGGGTGACCTGAGTCGTTCATTGAAGATGGGTATTCATAATCAATATCAACGCCGTCAAATCCATATTTTTCAATAAACTCAACGGTGCTTTTTGCAAATGCATTAATACCTTCATAATTGACTGAGCCATCAGCATGGG
>NZ_JBEOOQ010000278.1:0-247 GCF_040309305.1 Pseudoalteromonas sp. RB2-MNA-CIBAN-0110
CCAAGAAGCTCTTTGGTATTTGGATTTTTCCTTAATTTGCGTACAGTAACTTGCCCAAAAAAAACATATAAAACTGCACTAAGAAGGCAACCAACTAGAAAAATAACAAATAAGATTTTTTCAATATCCATTAAGAGTCAAACCACTTCATAATTTCGTCGTATAAACTACCGCTATTTTTCTTCGTATAATCATTAATTTCTATTGAGGCGGCCGCCGCAGTTCCTGCTACTGCCAATCCCCCAAT
>NZ_JBEOOQ010000279.1:0-247 GCF_040309305.1 Pseudoalteromonas sp. RB2-MNA-CIBAN-0110
ATTTTTTGTAGATTTTAATGTTTGTAAAATTATATTATTTTAATTTATTTATTCTTTTTTTATTATTAATTTATTAATTTTTAAGTTGTTTTTTTTGTTTTTTTTTTTTTTAGTTTTTTTTTTTTTTTTATTTTTATTTTTTATATTTTGTTTTTTTCGGTTTTTCTTTTTTTTTTTATGATATGATTTTAATTTGTTATAAATTTTATTGTTGATAATATTTATTAATTTGTTGAAGATTATTTTG
>NZ_JBEOOQ010000280.1:0-247 GCF_040309305.1 Pseudoalteromonas sp. RB2-MNA-CIBAN-0110
GATTAAAAAATTAATAAAATAATTAAAACAAAAAAAATTTTATCCAAAATAAAAAACCCCTAATCCCAACATAAAACCAAAAAAAACAAAAACATTTATAACTTAATCTTTAATAATAATTAAAAAAAATAAATTAAAAAAAATATTAATTAATATGTTTAATAATTTTTACAATAAATAAAATAAAAACAACCACATTTAATCCATTCCAAAAATTAAATTAAAAAAATATAAAACACTTCAATAG
>NZ_JBEOOQ010000281.1:0-246 GCF_040309305.1 Pseudoalteromonas sp. RB2-MNA-CIBAN-0110
GCATAACTTACATCGCGTGGTGATACTCCAGCTCGCTGCGCAATTAACTTTGCTACGTACTGGGTGTTTTCGCCTTTTTTTACTACTTGCAAACATACATGCTCGCCGCTACCGGTAAACTCAATGCCTAAGTCTTCATCTACCATAAAGTCTTCGGCTGTGGTTTTAAAGTCAGCTTTTGATAACGGTGCGCCGTATAAATAATTTAAATCGCTCATGCGTTTGTTTTACTCATTGACTCTTTGT
>NZ_JBEOOQ010000282.1:0-246 GCF_040309305.1 Pseudoalteromonas sp. RB2-MNA-CIBAN-0110
GCTCAAGTTAGTGGGCTATGGCGCTTTAACTGCGCTGTTAATTATTTCTATGTTTGCTTGGATGCTACAACGTACGCCTATCGAAGCCTCTGTCCTTAGAGACAGAAATGCACTGTATCGGGTAAATTATGAAGGGTTAGTCGAAAACCCTTATACACTCACCATCATTAACAAAACGCAGCAACCTCTGCATTATTCTATTTCAATTAGTGGGTTAGAAGGTGCGAGCTTGCAAAGTCCTAACGC
>NZ_JBEOOQ010000283.1:0-246 GCF_040309305.1 Pseudoalteromonas sp. RB2-MNA-CIBAN-0110
TATCAGAACACTGTAAAGAAGGGTACCTAGCCGAGCTCAATGCAGGGCTTGAGGGCTACACCTATTTTGAAGATTAATTTAGTTGCATAGTTAAGCGCGGTCTTAGTGGCTGCGCGATGTTTAAAGGAATAGAAGTAATGTCAGTTATTCGCAGTGTATTTAGTATTTTCTTTTATACAATAAACACTCTTTTTTGGTTTGTGCCTATTTTTATTTGTGGCATCGTTAAGTTAATCCCAATCAAAC
>NZ_JBEOOQ010000284.1:0-246 GCF_040309305.1 Pseudoalteromonas sp. RB2-MNA-CIBAN-0110
GAGTTATATGTTGCAAAAAAGCTCGGCTTTTATTAAGACAACGCTTCAATCGTCTTTCCATTCTCAAAACTACACAGTTATTTTAAGAACACTTCAAGCCATTTTTGGTGATATAAAAATGGACAGTACTATCCCACATATTGATCAGCGTGGTGCTTATGACATTTTTCTAATTGATGGCTCTCAAAATGATTGGCAGGACTTGATCCCAGCAGATTTAATTTGTTTGGCTAAACAGTATAAAGT
>NZ_JBEOOQ010000285.1:0-246 GCF_040309305.1 Pseudoalteromonas sp. RB2-MNA-CIBAN-0110
GCTCTATATCGGCGAAGGCTTGGTCGAGAATGGCGACGATGCGTTTTTGTTCGGGGATAGGTGGAACGCTAACTTCAAAGGGCGATATATCCGCTTTACTAAATCCAGCTTGAGCGGATCGTTCTGCAACCGACATTAGTCGTTTTTGAAAACTTTCTGAGTGAAGATATAAATATAAAAAGTCTTTATCGATTATATCTGTATTTGGAATTGTTTTAATCAGAGCCACATTATATGCGCCTGATT
>NZ_JBEOOQ010000286.1:0-246 GCF_040309305.1 Pseudoalteromonas sp. RB2-MNA-CIBAN-0110
CCTTTGCTTCAAACTCAGCTTCTATCCATATTGGACCAGAGATAGCCATTGTAACTACGTCAAAATAGATCTCTGTACTTTCATTAGGATTTAGCTGTTTAATATTGGGCTTTTTATTTGAGCTTACAACCATGTTCATTGAACAAAGAGTAATTTTAAATTTGCTTAGAAGAGCTCCAGAGAACAACTCATCTCCTATGTTTGTTATTTTGAAGCCGTACTCAAAAGGTTCACCTTGTACTAGAT
>NZ_JBEOOQ010000287.1:0-246 GCF_040309305.1 Pseudoalteromonas sp. RB2-MNA-CIBAN-0110
ATGTAACTTCTCGTATTAACGATATAGCCTCTGGTGATGGCGATTTAACTGGCAGGATCGCTATAACGTCTAAAGATGAGTTTTCTGAACTTGCAACGCAGTTCAATCGATTTCTCGACAACTTACAGCAATTAATTCGCGATATTTTAGAGCAATCAAAAGAGCTAAGTGAATTAGGAGGTGAGTTAAGTCAGGTTGCAAATAAAAACAATGCTGTAAATCAAACGCTCAGCCAAGCCTCTGAGT
>NZ_JBEOOQ010000288.1:0-246 GCF_040309305.1 Pseudoalteromonas sp. RB2-MNA-CIBAN-0110
TTGCACCACCGGGGCGAGTCGGTTTTCTGTTCCCGGGGGGGGGAGCGCGCGGGGTGCCCGGGCGGCGGAGCCGGGGGCTGGCTGTGGCGGGGGGGGGGGGGGGGGGGGGGGGGGGGGGGGGCTGGGGGGGGGGGGGTGGGGGGGGGGGGGTGGGGTGGGGGGGGGGGGTGGGGTGGGGGGGGGGGGTGGCGGTGGGGGGGGGGGGGGTGGGGGGGGTGTGGTGGGGGGGGGGGGGGGGGGGGGGGG
>NZ_JBEOOQ010000289.1:0-245 GCF_040309305.1 Pseudoalteromonas sp. RB2-MNA-CIBAN-0110
TAGTAAATGCGCACTGTTAGTAGATACCAGCGGCAACTTTGCTGCAGTAGAACAACTTGCTAGCGATTTAAAAAAGCACTTAACAACACCTTTGTGTTACTTAGTGGCCACTCATTTTCATGACGATCATTTGCTGGGGATGGCTGTAATGCAGCACTTTTACCCCGATGCGCAATTAATTACCCATCAGCAAGTAAAAACTGACTTTGCCCTTTATCAGCAAGCATTTAACGATAAGCTAGAGG
>NZ_JBEOOQ010000290.1:0-245 GCF_040309305.1 Pseudoalteromonas sp. RB2-MNA-CIBAN-0110
CCAATAAACATTAAAAACAGAAATACGACACTGGCGACAGAGCCCCACGATTGATAATCTGTTAGACCGTAACCGGTTGTGGTGATGACAGAAATAACATTGAAGCTAGCAAGTCTTAATGCATCTAAAAAGTCTATTTGCTGATGTTGCCACAGCCAAAAGGCTAATGAGAATGACACCAGTAACACAAAGCGTAAAAAGCCTATCACTTGTTGATCATTCCATAAGCGTAAGCTGCGTTGTTG
>NZ_JBEOOQ010000291.1:0-245 GCF_040309305.1 Pseudoalteromonas sp. RB2-MNA-CIBAN-0110
CGCCAGAACAAGTTAAAAAGTTATTTAGAAACTGTCGTTTAATTGGCCGCCGCTTTCGTTTAGCTCACATTGTATTTGGTCGTGAAATAATAGAAGTAGCTACCATGCGCGGGCACCACGAAGCGCCAGAGGACAAAAACCAAATAAGCCAATCGAGTGAGCAAGGACAATTGCTACGCGACAACGTATTTGGCAGTATTGAGGAAGACGCAGAACGCCGTGACTTTTCAATCAATGCACTTTAT
>NZ_JBEOOQ010000292.1:0-244 GCF_040309305.1 Pseudoalteromonas sp. RB2-MNA-CIBAN-0110
GTACTGGGATTGCTGCCACGCACATGAACGGTACGACCATTCATAGTTGGTCGGGCATTGGTATCAAGGATGAGCTGACTGATCGTGATTTAAGCAATCTATCGCGCAAGCAGTTTTTGGCAGATAGATTAAAAGATACTGCGGTATTGATTATCGATGAGATATCGATGCTGCACGCCAAGCAGATTAATTTGGTCAGCCAAGTGCTTAAGCATGTACGCAAAAATGATGCAGCGTTTGGTGG
>NZ_JBEOOQ010000293.1:0-244 GCF_040309305.1 Pseudoalteromonas sp. RB2-MNA-CIBAN-0110
GTTAATACCCGCTTCGATGCGTGGCGTTTCACGTAGAATCGCTTCATCAAGTTTAAGCTCAAGGTTTTCAACATCTTGATTTTTGTTGTCAGAGTACACTTTAAGAATACGACCCAATGGGTTGTTTGTATTCGGTGTAGACAAGTTCTTAAGCTGAGCTTTGATCTTAGAAGTAGTAAGCGCTAAATCAACGAAACGTACTAAGAAGATTAAAAGACCTACAGCAAGCAATACGGTGATGATG
>NZ_JBEOOQ010000294.1:0-244 GCF_040309305.1 Pseudoalteromonas sp. RB2-MNA-CIBAN-0110
CTGATGGCGAGTTAACGGTTACAATTAACAGTACCAGCAGTACAAAATTAGGCTGGGACAACGTATGGGATAACAGCTTAGCCTTATCTACAGGTGCATTAGTTGGTGGAACAGCATTTATACTTTTGTTTTTTTTATGTGGGCACAGACTAATAAACATTGAATTAAGTAGTAAAATCAAATCCCTTGAATCTAAAAACGAACATGACTTAAATGAATATAAAAAGAAGTTACAAAACAAAAT
>NZ_JBEOOQ010000295.1:0-244 GCF_040309305.1 Pseudoalteromonas sp. RB2-MNA-CIBAN-0110
TGACCACACACAGGAATACCTTGTTGAGTTAGGGCTTCAATGCTCTCAAAAAGCCATTCACCCCCTTCTAACTTAACCATGTTTGCACCAGCACGCATTAGCTCAGCGGCATTTTTACAGGTGTCATTGGGGCTCGAATAAGTCATAAACGGCATATCAGCAATTACAAACAGCTCACGGCTACCCGCACGTACGCAACGAGTGTGATAGGCAATATCTTGATTAGTTACGCCAAGTGTATCGT
>NZ_JBEOOQ010000296.1:0-244 GCF_040309305.1 Pseudoalteromonas sp. RB2-MNA-CIBAN-0110
GAAGCGTATAGCCTCCAAATTTATTGTATGGATTCAGTACGGAAATGGTTTTTTTCAGTCTCGGTTTTGATTGGTCGTAACCGGAAAAGTACGGTGCTCTAGGCACTACTCTTTAAGAGCTTGCTATATTACAAGAAACAAAAAAAAAGTCCAGAATAAGTCAATTTCACGCAATGGGGGTTTGAGGTTGCGTGCAAGTGGTGTATGGCTCCTAATCGCTGGGTTCCCGCTCGGTGTAGGAGTG
>NZ_JBEOOQ010000297.1:0-244 GCF_040309305.1 Pseudoalteromonas sp. RB2-MNA-CIBAN-0110
GTTTTATCAACACCAGTTAAAGCACCATAGTAATTCTGCCGCTGTTATTGAATACGTTAAAGGCCGGGGCTTAAGCGGCGAAATAGTTAAAAAGTTCATGATAGGTTATGCACCAAGTGAATGGGATGGTTTGTGCCTACAACTTGGCCGTAACAAAGAACAAAAAGAGCAATTGGTAGAGCTAAAACTCGCCTCAGAAAAAACACCTGGCAGACAGTTTGACTTTTTTCGCGATCGATTAATG
>NZ_JBEOOQ010000298.1:0-244 GCF_040309305.1 Pseudoalteromonas sp. RB2-MNA-CIBAN-0110
GTATTGATGAAAGCTTCATTAAGAATATCACCCAAAACGACGATAAATCGCTCACTATTACTTTAATTTTGCCATTTGCTGCACAGTCGGAAATGCCAATGGTGGCAGAGCATGTTACTAACGCTCTCAAGGTGGCAGTAACTGTGTCGGCCACGGTAGAGCTTAAAGAGCCTGCAAAATTTAAAACAATTAAACATATTGTGCTTATTGCTTCAGGTAAAGGCGGGGTGGGTAAATCGACTAC
>NZ_JBEOOQ010000299.1:0-244 GCF_040309305.1 Pseudoalteromonas sp. RB2-MNA-CIBAN-0110
GCGTGCGAGACGTTCATGTGCCCTCCGTGTGCGACGCGTGGCCGAACAGCTCCGCCACGCTGGAAATACCCGCGATCAAGCGCATCGACTCGAGCGATGCATCGTGCTGCCGACGATCCGCGCACGCGCAGGCGTCGGCCGCGACGGTCACGCGATAGCCGAGATCGGCGGCATGGCGCACGGTCATTTCTACGGTCGAGTGCGTGGCGACGCCGGCAACGATCAGGTGACGCACGTCGTGCGC
>NZ_JBEOOQ010000300.1:0-244 GCF_040309305.1 Pseudoalteromonas sp. RB2-MNA-CIBAN-0110
GCTCAACACGTGATGACGTTTTTGACGCTTGAGTAACTTCATAATCTTGGTTTTTTTCGACATCTTGTATAGCTTGCGCAAATGCATTTTTAAGAGTTGTAGGCACAGCATCAAGCTCAGGGTCACTCGTCTGTTGAGATTGGGTGCTGCCATTAATTGGCTTACCCAATACTTTATATTTACTCATATCAAGTTGAGCCGATGCGGTATTTTGATTTTGCCCAAATACCGCAGTGTTTTGTGC
>NZ_JBEOOQ010000301.1:0-243 GCF_040309305.1 Pseudoalteromonas sp. RB2-MNA-CIBAN-0110
GTATTGGTGAGCGAGTGATTCACGGTAAAATAGCAAAAAAACACCAAGCAGAAAAACAGTACCAAGCTGCCAAAAAAGCAGGCAAACAAGCTTCATTGCTGCGACAGCAGCGTGCAAATATGTTTATTACAAATGTGGCAAATGTAGGGCCAGGAGAAGAAATAGTTATAACGCTTGAATATCAAGAGATTATTGATTACCAGCATGGAACCTTTGCGATTCATTTTCCAACCACAATAACGC
>NZ_JBEOOQ010000303.1:0-243 GCF_040309305.1 Pseudoalteromonas sp. RB2-MNA-CIBAN-0110
TATTGACTACGTGCAAATGAACGCTGAAGCCTTACCATTCCCAGATAATAGCTTTGATCTGATCACTATTGCATTTGGTTTACGTAATGTAACCGACAAAGACAAAGCATTACGTTCAATGTACCGCATTTTAAAACCAGGCGGGCGCTTACTGGTATTAGAGTTTTCAAAGCCAGAGCATGAAATACTCAGTAAGGCATACGACTTTTATTCATTTAACTTATTACCAACTATGGGTAAGTT
>NZ_JBEOOQ010000304.1:0-243 GCF_040309305.1 Pseudoalteromonas sp. RB2-MNA-CIBAN-0110
GCATGTGAGCGCAATGAAGGCGCCAACAAAATTCGACCGTTTTTATCAAGCTGATACTCTGTCGCATTACCTAACAACATACGTTGCATCCGTCGTGCTCTAGGATTCATATTAGATATTTTTGCTAAACGGCTTTCTATTTCTAACCATTCAGCAAGAGGGTATAACCAAAGGCAAGGCTCATTGAGTGCAACGGTGCAAATTACCGTTCCCTGATCTTCAGACAATAGCGTATCTCGGTAC
>NZ_JBEOOQ010000305.1:0-243 GCF_040309305.1 Pseudoalteromonas sp. RB2-MNA-CIBAN-0110
CGTTGAATAAGATAAATGTAAAAAAGAAAATAATTAAGAATCAAAAGAAACAAAAGAAATTAAATAAAAATAACTAAAAAAACAAACAAGCAAATAAAAATTAAAAAAAAAATAAAAAAAAAAAAAAAAAAACAAATAAAAAAAAAAAAACAAAAAAAAAACAAAAAATCACTGCAATACAAGATTTAACAACAGCAAAATCCCACTAACAACATATAACAACATAAATAACCTGCCTATAAC
>NZ_JBEOOQ010000306.1:0-242 GCF_040309305.1 Pseudoalteromonas sp. RB2-MNA-CIBAN-0110
GGCTTGCGTGATCTTGAGAAAAGTTGATAAGTAACGGAAGGTTAGCGCAGCCTACTGATTGAGCCTTGGCGCCAATAGAGCCACTTTGTACTTCACAGCGATTAATACCGCGATGATCAGCCTGGCTCAATTTTAACTTTGTTGCCAAAACTATTTTTTCTCTGACATTGATAGGAATGGCGCCATCAATGACAATTGCCTCAAAATCAAAAATAGCTAAAGAACACAATGCCGCGTAGGCG
>NZ_JBEOOQ010000307.1:0-242 GCF_040309305.1 Pseudoalteromonas sp. RB2-MNA-CIBAN-0110
GCTTATGTCACTAAGTGACAGTTGCGCTGATATTGAGTCGATGGGGTTGCAAAAACTTAATCTCATTCGTAATAAAATTGCTGATTTACAGCGATTAGAGAAAGTAATTCAAGATATGACAGATTCTTGCAAGGCCAATCAAGACCCTCAATCCTGCCCGGTAATAAATTCACTTAAATAGCTATTGACCCCGTACTTATGTACGGAGTTTATACTACCTTAAAAATTGAGGTAGATAGTTA
>NZ_JBEOOQ010000308.1:0-242 GCF_040309305.1 Pseudoalteromonas sp. RB2-MNA-CIBAN-0110
GTACCGATCCTAATACCGGTGAAGTGTTCTCATCTACGCTTAAGCCAATTGGTAATGCAGTTACAACTAAAAATCTGAATACCTCAAAGCGTGAAATTGATGAAATAACCGTTGAAGCGGCAAACCAAGATGATATCGACAATACTATTAAAGTAATGGGCGGTGAAGATTGGGAAATGTGGATTGATGCACTAAAACAAGCCGATGTGCTAGCCGATAACTTCAAAACCACTGCTTATACC
>NZ_JBEOOQ010000309.1:0-242 GCF_040309305.1 Pseudoalteromonas sp. RB2-MNA-CIBAN-0110
GGCTAACAGAGTTGTCTTTGTATTGTTCTAAGTCGGAATTCAACAACTCTAATCCCAGCACCGGCGTTTTAGGAATTTCAGACATCCGAAGATCAATATGTTCTTTTCCTACTGTCATTAAATAGTGATAAATAAGACCTATTACTATCAAGAACAAGCCGACCCATGGGTTTGAGCTGCCCTTCATAAAATCTCTTAAAATTTCGGAGTATCCAAATAAGCTTTCATACCCTGCAATAACT
>NZ_JBEOOQ010000310.1:0-242 GCF_040309305.1 Pseudoalteromonas sp. RB2-MNA-CIBAN-0110
GTCAATTTAAATGGATTATGATTCCAGCGGCTATCGTCAAATGGCACTGTATCGGTATGGCCAGCGAGCATTAATCCACCATCGCCTTTACCGCGTTTAGCTAATAAATTATAGCGACCTTTGCCGCCTTCTAATTCAATTATTTCACAGCTAAAGCCTAAGCTTTCACACCATTGTGCCAGTAATTCAATAACATTTTTATTACTCATACACAGGCTATCTTCAATGGCACTAATAGAAGG
>NZ_JBEOOQ010000311.1:0-241 GCF_040309305.1 Pseudoalteromonas sp. RB2-MNA-CIBAN-0110
CCCTTAACCTAAATCATGCGTTCAAAATCTTTAAGAAAACACTAATGGTGATTTGAAGGAAACACTGAAAGCCAGTATGCACAAGGGGGTCTCTCGCTCCGCTCGTTCTCCCTTGTGACTGGTAAGGGGATTCTCCCCTTAACCCCTAAAAATCGTGTGCGATTTTATAACCCGCCCATCCAAATGAGGGGGAAAAATGACCGATGAAAAACGAACTAAATCTATAAAAGTTAGAGTTAAT
>NZ_JBEOOQ010000312.1:0-241 GCF_040309305.1 Pseudoalteromonas sp. RB2-MNA-CIBAN-0110
GATTATACCGTTGTGGTATCTGTTTCTGATGGCCAATTAACGACCCAAACCGAGTTTGTTGTCACCGTTAATGACAGCGTTATCAATGATCCTGCTATAGCGCCTTGGAGCACTACTGAGGTTTATCAAGCAACAGATAAAGTGAGTTTTCAAGAGCGTGTTTACTTAGCTAAATGGTGGAATCAAGGTCAGCAGCCCGATAGTTCAAGTGCGTGGGAGCTTGTTGAGGAGGGTACTAATC
>NZ_JBEOOQ010000313.1:0-240 GCF_040309305.1 Pseudoalteromonas sp. RB2-MNA-CIBAN-0110
ACTGTTAGCCAAGACATGGGGCATTTTAGACCGGATATCACAGCGGTTTACTTACGATGAAATACCTTTTCGCTCTTGTTATTGCTTTATGTTTAGCCGGTTATTTTGGGTATCAATCTCTCGATAATTACTACGAAATTAGGGTTAGTTGTGATTTGAAATTTTATAACAATATAAAAAAATTCGCTTACAACGAAAGAGATGATTGCGAGTTAACGGTTAAAATTAAAACTACAAGCA
>NZ_JBEOOQ010000314.1:0-240 GCF_040309305.1 Pseudoalteromonas sp. RB2-MNA-CIBAN-0110
GCCTAAAAAGAAGCTGCGCATGTTATCAAAATGGCTTTCGCCACCATAAATGAACTGCGTGTTGTAATTTTGCTTCGCTAAAAAATCAGCAATGGTAAAAAAGTCGCGTTGTGATTTATCAAGCTTAACAACTGCACGCGAAGGCGTTGGTGTAAACCCTGTAATTACTGCCTCAATTCCACGTACTGAACGTGTGCCCGTGGCGTATAAATTATCAAACCCCCAGCCTTGTTTATAAAG
>NZ_JBEOOQ010000315.1:0-240 GCF_040309305.1 Pseudoalteromonas sp. RB2-MNA-CIBAN-0110
CATTAGGCCATCAATTAGGTGATAGTTTACTGGCAAAGCTTGCTATGCGTTTAAATAAGCTCACCCGTGAAAATGACGTATTTTATCGCCTTGGCGGCGATGAATTTGCGCTAGTTATGTCAAACACCAACGATATTCTCACTATCACTCGCATGGCTAAACAGTTTTTGGCGGCCATAGCTACACCATTTAAAATGGCAGGCCATGAACTTGCTATCACCTCAAGCGTTGGTATAGTGT
>NZ_JBEOOQ010000316.1:0-240 GCF_040309305.1 Pseudoalteromonas sp. RB2-MNA-CIBAN-0110
GTCCAGGGCGGCTTCTGCCTGGAGCCGTGTGGTGGCGTCCCAGATGCCGTAGAAGCGCTCCTTGTGCTCGTAGGCGGCCAGCAGTTGCGGGAACGCGCCTGTCCAGGTCTCCATGATGAGGCGCTCCCGGTCTGAGACTTCGTGAGCGCGTTTCAGCAGGATTTTCCGGTCTCCCTTGAGAGTCCGGCTCTGGGACGGTTTCAGCTCCTTTCTGAGGCCCTTGCGCACTCTCTCTAGGGC
>NZ_JBEOOQ010000317.1:0-239 GCF_040309305.1 Pseudoalteromonas sp. RB2-MNA-CIBAN-0110
GTATAGGTCCAACCGTTATAACCCGTTGGGGTACACAAACTGATGGGTAAACTCAACGGCGCAGGTTGAATACGTAAATTGGCTTGTATGTCTGCAAGGTTAATCTCGACTTGCCATTGTCCGTCGACAATATTGATAACAATACCTTTGTGTTTACGGCCAATTTCGGCGCGCCCACGCTTAGGAGAGTCACTTAGCTGGCAGCCAAACCCGAATGGCGTTAGCCATTGCGTTTGGGT
>NZ_JBEOOQ010000318.1:0-239 GCF_040309305.1 Pseudoalteromonas sp. RB2-MNA-CIBAN-0110
GTACTCAGCTAGCGCTCACGACACTCGCCAGCGGTACAGCTTTTACCTTATTAACCGATTTAGCTGCCGCGAGCCAAGCTGGAGAACACCATGAGTAAGCCAGAAAGTAATGTATTAACCCGTATCGTTGATACTAAAGTGGCACATATCGCCGCGCTAAAACTGCGTTTCCCTGAAGCCAGTCTACAGCCTAAAATATCTGACCGTAGCTTATACGATGCCCTGAAAGCACCTAATGC
>NZ_JBEOOQ010000319.1:0-239 GCF_040309305.1 Pseudoalteromonas sp. RB2-MNA-CIBAN-0110
GTTTATCGCGGTGTTTTGAATCTAAACGGCCAAGAGGCGTATCAACAACTACAGGCAATACTTTACCCGAAAGCTTACCGAGCGCTTCTAAAATAGCAAAAGCAAATATTTGTTTTTCGCCTGCCGACATTGATTTTCGGTTAATAATAACACCTTCGGCATCGACTAGGTTTACGTCAAAGCTAGTTGGGTCTATTTTAGCCGAGAGCTTTAAATCCTCTTTACGGGCAAGCTTACGG
>NZ_JBEOOQ010000320.1:0-238 GCF_040309305.1 Pseudoalteromonas sp. RB2-MNA-CIBAN-0110
AATATGTAACTTTTTTTGCATTTCCCAACCAGGGCTTTGAGAATGTTGAAAAGATTACGCTTTTGATTTTTAATTAAATAATATAATTATTTTTCTTCTTTATTTTTTTATTTTATTTTTTTTTTTTTTTTTTTGCTGTTCTTATAGTTTTATTTTATGGTTATTCTAAATTTTTTCATTTATTTTGTGTTATTAATTTTGTTCTTTCATATTTTTTTTGTTTTTTATTTGCTTGGTT
>NZ_JBEOOQ010000321.1:0-237 GCF_040309305.1 Pseudoalteromonas sp. RB2-MNA-CIBAN-0110
GCGCCGACTAAAACGCAGCAAAGGCAAGCCACGATTATTTACCTCAGATGATTTTCATTATAATGAAGCAACCCAAACTTGCCGCTGCCCCGCAGGTAATGCCATGTGGCGAAGTGGTATCAATGTAAAAAGCCACAACCAGCAATACACGCGATTCTGCGGTTATTTAAAAGACTGTAAAACGTGCCCGCTACAGCAGCAATGCATGCGAAAGCCACCCATTAAAACGGGGCGACA
>NZ_JBEOOQ010000322.1:0-237 GCF_040309305.1 Pseudoalteromonas sp. RB2-MNA-CIBAN-0110
GTGACTCGATTATTGTTAAGTATAAAAAGAATGCTTCGCCGGAAATGCGTAAGCAAGCTCGTTCGTTAGTAAAAGCCAAAATATCTGATCTAAATAACGATGAAATTGATGATAACTTCACCTCGTTATTTTCTGGCCGCCTCGCAAAATTTAAAATATCAGGAATGAGCGCTAAAGAAGCAATTGAGCGCTTAAAATCGCATCAAGCTATTGAGTATGTTGAGCCTGATTACCGAG
>NZ_JBEOOQ010000323.1:0-237 GCF_040309305.1 Pseudoalteromonas sp. RB2-MNA-CIBAN-0110
ATCAACACCTGAAAAGCGTGTGTCTCTAAATAAACCAAAAAAATCATCTTGTAGTTTGGCAGTATCAAATAAGCCAATATCAGATTGATCTTCATTAGGGGTATATAAATATTGTAGCTGTGGCTCTAAAGTTTGAATACCGTCATCAATAAAGTAGGAGGTTTCGCGCTCAAAATTAAGTTGTGTATACAAACGTACTTTTGGCAGTGTACGCGATACGCTTTCGCTGTATTGAGT
>NZ_JBEOOQ010000324.1:0-237 GCF_040309305.1 Pseudoalteromonas sp. RB2-MNA-CIBAN-0110
CCCGTTTACTTACCAGCTCTAGCAGTCAATGGACAAGTATTAAGCGTTTGTTGGTCATTGGGGTTGTTGGTATCGCTTTAGGGCAATTAGGCTCGCTGATTATGCCAATTAATAAATCGCTTTGGACCAGCACCTTTGTTATTTACACCTCAGGGATTGCCTGTATTGTACTGGCCTTTTTTGTGTGGCTTTGCGACATAGTAAAACCCGAACGTCTTGTTAATCCATTAATTGTAT
>NZ_JBEOOQ010000325.1:0-237 GCF_040309305.1 Pseudoalteromonas sp. RB2-MNA-CIBAN-0110
CCGTTACCGATTAGCATTTAAAAATATAACTGATGAGAACGATTACGTTGCTTTAGCGCCGCAGGTTCTAGTGCAAGCTGCGTATGGTGCAATAGCTGTTGCGCTTAAAAATAAGTTATTAGTACAGCTTTTTAAACAGTTAAAAAACACCAATAGCGAACTTGCTTTTAGTTTACTTGAAGGGTGTGTTGATGATAGCGAAGCACACGAAATTCAAATAAGAGAGCAATACAGGCT
>NZ_JBEOOQ010000326.1:0-236 GCF_040309305.1 Pseudoalteromonas sp. RB2-MNA-CIBAN-0110
GTGGTCGAATGCACCGGTCTTGAAAACCGGCATGGGTTTATAGCCCATCTAGGGTTCAAATCCCTATCTCTCCACCACTTATTTAATAAGTGTGTGGTAATTAAAGTATCATTCATTTAAATAGTTATTAGTACACTCTTACTTTTAACTTAGCAGTATCGGAGAGATGGCAGAGTGGTCGAATGCACCGGTCTTGAAAACCGGCATGGGTTTATAGCCCATCTAGGGTTCAAATC
>NZ_JBEOOQ010000327.1:0-236 GCF_040309305.1 Pseudoalteromonas sp. RB2-MNA-CIBAN-0110
ACTTTAAAATCAAACGCATAACCGCAATAACTACTGTTTATCAAAAAACGGTTAAACTCGTTTTCCAGCGTCTTTATACGCCTCTGATTTATCTCTTTTTCCTATAGCGACAACAAGGATCGACACTTTTTCATCGTGCACTTGGTATATCAACCGATACCCAACTTGACGTAATTTAATCTTGTAGCAGTCTGGGAGGTCTCGTAGTCGGTTAGCTTCCACCGTTGGGTGTTCCA
>NZ_JBEOOQ010000328.1:0-236 GCF_040309305.1 Pseudoalteromonas sp. RB2-MNA-CIBAN-0110
GTATTGGCTCTCCCAATGGCGGGCAACAACGCCGGCATTACATTACTTGCATTTTTAGGCGGTTTTTCAGCGGCTACAAGCATGGTAATTGTTTCGTCCATTGTGCTTTCTGTAATGATCACCAATGATTTTATAAATCAGTTTATTTTAAGGCGCTCGCAGCTCAACTCAAGTAGCCGAGGACTTGATAAAAACAACCTATTACATGCCCGTAAAATAGTGATTGTGTGCATATT
>NZ_JBEOOQ010000329.1:0-236 GCF_040309305.1 Pseudoalteromonas sp. RB2-MNA-CIBAN-0110
CTTCGGTACTCATTAAACGCTCTTTTATACGGCGATTAAAGGCAATAAACTCATCTTCGCTAAAGGCGTTATCAAGCGATAACATAGGCACTTGGTGCGCTACTTGCTCAAATTTACTTAGCGCAGCACCGCCCACTTTTTGGGTTGGTGAGTCGGCAGTTATTAATTCTGGGTGCTGAGTTTCTAGTGCGCTGAGTTGTTGTAATAAACGGTCGTATTCAGCATCAGGAATACTG
>NZ_JBEOOQ010000330.1:0-236 GCF_040309305.1 Pseudoalteromonas sp. RB2-MNA-CIBAN-0110
GGCCCAACGCTTCATACTCACAGCGTACCTAAATCGGTCACCAAAAATGCTGATGGTAGTCTGACTTTACTATTAGAAAATGACCAAAGCTTAACGATTGACTGCCTAATTTGGGCTATTGGTCGTTCACCATCAACGGGCAATATCGGCTTAGAAAATACCGATGTGCAGTTAGATGCTAAAGGCTATGTCATTACTGATGAGCAGCAAAATACCACCGCGAAAGGTGTTTATTG
>NZ_JBEOOQ010000331.1:0-235 GCF_040309305.1 Pseudoalteromonas sp. RB2-MNA-CIBAN-0110
TGATCGTCCTTTCAAATGTGCAAATAATACTCATATCATAGCGAGAGTTATCACTAAAATCATTGTCAGTACTAAAAAAAATAACTTTCAACTAATTTATTTTTTAATGATGAATCTACGCGCTAATAATATCAACACTATTTAAATATTAACAAACAACACATGCTCACTTTATAAAAAACAACAAATCATTACTTTTCAACAAGTAAGACATGAAAAACACACTGTCGTATGA
>NZ_JBEOOQ010000332.1:0-235 GCF_040309305.1 Pseudoalteromonas sp. RB2-MNA-CIBAN-0110
GTTCGTGTGGGGCGTGGCCGAGTGGGCGTACGCGGCGGCCGAGGCTTCGCCGTTCAACGCGATCTGCGGCCGGCTGGCCGACGAAGTGCTGAGCCCGCAGTTCGTCCCGTCGCGCTTCAGCGAATTTTCCCGGCAACTGCACGCCGACATGATCGAGGCATTGCGGCTGCTCGATCGCGACGGCGTGTTCGGCACGGGCGATGACCGGGCGGCGATCACGCTGTTCGTGTCGATC
>NZ_JBEOOQ010000333.1:0-235 GCF_040309305.1 Pseudoalteromonas sp. RB2-MNA-CIBAN-0110
GGATCAAATAATGCCAGCGGATGGTCATTAACCGGGGAGCCCTTAATTGCATAAATAGGCACTTGTTGCATTAAATACTTTAGCTTTTCAGCAATCGATGACTTACCGCCACCCACCGGACCAAGCAAGTAAAGCACTTGTTTACACTCTTCTAATCCTTGCGCGGCGTGTTTTAGATAAGAAACAATTTGCTCAATGGCGTCTTCCATACCATAAAAATCGGCAAATGCAGGGT
>NZ_JBEOOQ010000334.1:0-235 GCF_040309305.1 Pseudoalteromonas sp. RB2-MNA-CIBAN-0110
CATATACATATATACTTGCCTGGCTCTAACAATGTGCAGCTACCGGAGCTGTGCGGTCGCTCAGTGCCTTTTTTACGAGTAACGTAATATGCATCTTCAGATAATAACTCTTGCCACTGAGCGTCGGTTTTAATAACCTTTTTCGGCGGCGTTGGATTGCCATTATTGGCAAAATTAATAACATCATTCCACTTCAACATAACAGCCTCTTTAAATGCTTGCTTAGCTATAATCG
>NZ_JBEOOQ010000335.1:0-235 GCF_040309305.1 Pseudoalteromonas sp. RB2-MNA-CIBAN-0110
GGCTTGCGCTCGCCGGCCGCGGGGGGCGGGGGGGGGGGGCGGGCGGGGGGGGGGGGGGGGGGCGGGGGGGGGGGGGGGGGGGGGTGGGGGGGGGGGCGGGGGGGGGGGGGGGGGGGGGGGGGGGGTGGGGTGCGTGGGGGCGGGGGGGGTGGGGTGGGGGGGGTGGGTTGACTGTTAAATATCAAATGTGTTGGTGTGCGGTGCTCGGGTCACCCAAGTGGACTCGAGCATCACA
>NZ_JBEOOQ010000336.1:0-235 GCF_040309305.1 Pseudoalteromonas sp. RB2-MNA-CIBAN-0110
GGTCGTGTGTTATTAAAATAAAAATAAAAAAAAAAAACAGGTGTTTTTTTTGTTTACACAAAAAAAATAAAAAAAAAATTTTTTTAAAAAAAAAAAAATAAAAAAAAATAAAAAAAAAAATAAAAAAAAAATGGCGCACATAGGTTCTAAAAAAAAAAAAAAAAGAACAGAATAAAAACAATTAATTAAAAATAATAAAAAACTAAATAAAACACAATAATTGTGCTATATATAG
>NZ_JBEOOQ010000337.1:0-235 GCF_040309305.1 Pseudoalteromonas sp. RB2-MNA-CIBAN-0110
AGTGAGAATGTGAATTGTTTCTGTTTAATAGCCATTCTTTTTTTGTATAGGATTTAACACATAATTTTATAATGTTTGCTTTGGCTAGCGGGTTTATAATTTATGTTCATTTATTTTTTTTTTATTTATTTTCTAGTTTAATTATATGTGTTTTAATTATTTTAATTCGTGTTTTTTATGCGTTTTTTGGTTATTTAGATATCGCTACCAATCATGAATAGCTATTAAACATAAC
>NZ_JBEOOQ010000338.1:0-234 GCF_040309305.1 Pseudoalteromonas sp. RB2-MNA-CIBAN-0110
TCTTGTAGCAGTCTGGGAGTTCTCGTAGTCGGTTAGCTTCAACCCTTGGTTGTTCCAGTAATTCACATAACTTCTTTTTAAACTGCTCACGCACGGTTGCGCCTAACTTACGCCATTCCTTAATCGCACGGGGATCAAATTCTAACTCATAGGTCATCTAGCGAGACCTTTAATCCGGTTTTTGGATCAGCTAAACTGGCTTGTGCCACAGCAATAAGCGATTCATCTTCACTT
>NZ_JBEOOQ010000339.1:0-234 GCF_040309305.1 Pseudoalteromonas sp. RB2-MNA-CIBAN-0110
CTTTTGCAGCAATAGCGGCACTAAACTGCAATATTGTAATTAATGATGTGAGAAACAGTAAAAATATTTTTAAGTTTACGCTTAATAAACAAATATCAGGACTTAACTTAGCTTCTGAACTTGTCCATGGGATAGAGCGCAGTAATTCACAACAAAAATACGTTAGGGGGATTGTGCATATAAGTAGATTATTGAGCTTGTCAGTCTTTGCACTTGATGTAGAGACGCCTCAGG
>NZ_JBEOOQ010000340.1:0-234 GCF_040309305.1 Pseudoalteromonas sp. RB2-MNA-CIBAN-0110
GTCTAAAGACGGTGGAAAACGAGTTTAACCGTTTTTTGATAAAGAGTAGTTATTGCGTTTATGCTTTTTATTTTAAAGATTAAATTTAAGATTTTTCATTTTTGTTTCACTTGAAACAAAAATGAAAAAACCTGTGTCTAAAAAGATGAAATAGATTATTTATACAGGCACCGGAAAACGAGTTTAGCCGTTTTTTGGGGTTAGTGGCCCCTCCCCTCTTAAATCTTCATTTGA
>NZ_JBEOOQ010000341.1:0-233 GCF_040309305.1 Pseudoalteromonas sp. RB2-MNA-CIBAN-0110
GGATACAGTCGTCGGATTTTTTATTAAGGCCTTACACAATCTAGAGCTTGAAAAGTCGATTAAAAATCTCGATGACTTTAAGCTGCTTTGTAAGACCAGATTAACGAATAAACTTGATGGCGAGCCATTTTGGCACATCATTGAGAAAATGTACTTTGATAATAATCAAATTTTAAATATTGCCCCCGAAATGCAGGCATTAAAAGTCTTAAATCCTGAAAGTAGTAATGCAG
>NZ_JBEOOQ010000342.1:0-233 GCF_040309305.1 Pseudoalteromonas sp. RB2-MNA-CIBAN-0110
GTCCTGACTTGCGTGAGTTAAGCCCTGTTCAATTCCAAGATCCGTTGACCGGTTATCGAACGCTTGGTAATCCATTCTTAGAATCTAGTTACCTAGATAACTTTGATGCACGTATCGAATTTTATATGGACAATGGTGATAACTACTCAGTTGGCGCATTCTATAAAGATATAGATAACCCAATCGAAGCATTATTAACCGAAAGTGACGGCCGTTTTACGCTGCAGTTTGAC
>NZ_JBEOOQ010000343.1:0-233 GCF_040309305.1 Pseudoalteromonas sp. RB2-MNA-CIBAN-0110
AAGCTGTGCTTTTAGCGCTTTTAGTGCGCCAGCAAGCAAGGCGCCTACATGGTCACATACACCGAGGGTAAAAACCCACGTAGGCGAGAAGCTTGCTCACGCTATTTGATAAGTACGTAAAAGCTTCGCTTTTAGTGCGCCAGCAAGCAAGGCGCCTACATGACCACATACACCAAGGGGAAAAAACAAAAAAGAACTCACACATCAACACACAAAAAAAAAAATACGTAAAA
>NZ_JBEOOQ010000344.1:0-233 GCF_040309305.1 Pseudoalteromonas sp. RB2-MNA-CIBAN-0110
GGGTATGTGTTACTCATTTAGATGCGCACTGTGTGTACGTACATGACCCGTTTTGCGAACCAGGTAACGACAATCAATTAGCGATTGACTGTCAATATGTGCCAATTGCACGCAGCGATTTTAGTAAAATGTCGGCTTTTGGTAGTCAAAGGCTTAGAACGGCAGTTGCTATTGGTAAAAAATAATAGATTAGGATTTTAAGTGACATTTTTAGATTTTATCGATGTAGCCCC
>NZ_JBEOOQ010000345.1:0-233 GCF_040309305.1 Pseudoalteromonas sp. RB2-MNA-CIBAN-0110
CTTCTTTACTTTCAACGCGGGCAAAATCAAGCATACTATTTAGCATCTGCAACAAATTATTGGCCGCATATTTTGCTTGGCTAGTTTGTTGAATTTGCCGCTGTGTTAATCCGTGCTCTGCGAGCATATCCAATAATCCCAACACGGCATTGAGGGGGGTGCGTATTTCGTGGCTTAAATTAGCAATAAAACGGCTTTTAGCCAACGTGGCACGCTCTGCATCATCTTTGGCT
>NZ_JBEOOQ010000346.1:0-233 GCF_040309305.1 Pseudoalteromonas sp. RB2-MNA-CIBAN-0110
GGTAATGTGTGTGCGGCTATGATTGGCGCTGTTATTGGTATGCCAGTTGGTAAACTAAGTGCGACTACAAACCAAAACGACACAGTACCGCGCTTTATGCTTGATAAAAATTGGACGCCTAATGCGACAATTGAATCGCTTTCAAATGCAATGGATGTGAGTAAAC
Source organism: Pseudoalteromonas sp. RB2-MNA-CIBAN-0110 (assembly GCF_040309305.1). Taxonomy (NCBI): domain Bacteria; kingdom Pseudomonadati; phylum Pseudomonadota; class Gammaproteobacteria; order Alteromonadales; family Pseudoalteromonadaceae; genus Pseudoalteromonas; species Pseudoalteromonas sp. RB2-MNA-CIBAN-0110. The sequence goes on from NZ_JBEOOQ010000346.1 coordinate 167, forward strand.
CTAATAACTGGCCACGTGTGCAATCAATGTTAGATAATAACTGGTTTAGTTATGATAACTTTTATTC
>NZ_JBEOOQ010000347.1:0-232 GCF_040309305.1 Pseudoalteromonas sp. RB2-MNA-CIBAN-0110
AAAAACATGTGTCTTAATAGATTTAATAGATTATTTATAAAGGCAACGGAAAACGAGTTTAGCCGTTTTTTGTGGTTAGTTGCCCATCCCCTATTAAATCTTAATTTGACAATTATTTAATGCCACTTGTAATGATTTATTTAACATAAATTCTCCCGTAGTTCCTCCACCGTAATTAGGCACCTGTCTAAAACCTAATGTGCGATAAATCAAAGTATTAACTTTTAACATA
>NZ_JBEOOQ010000348.1:0-232 GCF_040309305.1 Pseudoalteromonas sp. RB2-MNA-CIBAN-0110
GTCGAACTCGATTACCTGCGGCGGATGCGCTTCATCAAGAGCGACTTCGTCGATTTCCTCGCGCTGTTCCACCTGAACGAGAAGTACATCTCGGTCACGCCGTCGCCGAAGGGCAACGGCGAGATCGACATCGTGATCGAGGGGCCGTGGCTGCATACGATCCTGTTCGAGATCCCGGTGCTCGCGATCGTCAACGAAGTCTATTTCCGCAACACGCAGCGCGAGCCCGACT
>NZ_JBEOOQ010000349.1:0-232 GCF_040309305.1 Pseudoalteromonas sp. RB2-MNA-CIBAN-0110
TGTTGTGTATCTTATTTTTATTTTTTGTTTATTGGGGTTCATTTTTTTTATATTGTGTTTATTTTTTATTATTTTTCATATATTTATTTTATATTTATATAATTTTATTTTTTTTTTTTTTTTTTATAATTTATTTGTAATTTTTTTTTCTGTTTATATTTTATTTATAATTTTATTTATTGTTTTTTTATTTTTTAAAACGCTTTGTTTTTTTATTTTATTTTTTCCAACG
>NZ_JBEOOQ010000350.1:0-232 GCF_040309305.1 Pseudoalteromonas sp. RB2-MNA-CIBAN-0110
CCTGTGGTAGCACACTCTATGTGATATTCACTCGTGCCGGGCTACTATCCTTATAACGTTTTCCTATTTGTTATTGTTTTTGCGACAGGGGTTAATTTACTCGTTAATAATTTTGTTACAACTAATTTATATCTTTTTTCTTTTTATTTTTATGTTTATTTGTTAAATAATCATACATATTAATTTTATTGTCTTATTAATAATGTCTGTTTTACTCATGGAAAGCTTAAAT
>NZ_JBEOOQ010000351.1:0-231 GCF_040309305.1 Pseudoalteromonas sp. RB2-MNA-CIBAN-0110
GGCTTTAACAGAGCAAATTGCTGATGTCGGTGCCACGCAGCATTTTGATGGTTTAGATGTGGCTCAAGCGCTTATTAATGTTGCTCGATTTCAACGACAACAACATAGCATTAATGACAATATATATATGAGTCATTTTAGTAATGAGCAAATAACTCAGCGTATACAAACATTGTTAACACCAATTCCCACTACGCCTAAACTACTTTTAATTGTCACGTTGTTTAGTTT
>NZ_JBEOOQ010000352.1:0-231 GCF_040309305.1 Pseudoalteromonas sp. RB2-MNA-CIBAN-0110
CCGCTGCCATTGAACAAAATAATGACCAATACGGTATTACCTGGCCTAAAGCCATCGCCCCTTTCGATTTAGCAATTGTGCCAATGAATATGCATAAATCGCATCGTATCCCTGATATTGCTAATAATCTATATCAAGGTTTGAAAGATGCAGGTTTAGATGTGCTATTTGATGACCGTAAAGAGCGCCCTGGTGTTATGTTTAACGACATGGAATTACTCGGTGTACCTT
>NZ_JBEOOQ010000353.1:0-231 GCF_040309305.1 Pseudoalteromonas sp. RB2-MNA-CIBAN-0110
GTCTAAGGCAAGCTGTTCCCATACAGCTTTGTCCTCGGCCATTTTTTCGGCACGTTTACGTTCCGCTATGGCTTTTTCTGATTCGACTTTACTTAGTTGTTCCGCTGTTTTTATGCGTTCAGAACTACGCAGTGATTCATTTTTTAATTGCTCAACTTGTTCTTCAAGCTGACGAACATATTCCGATGGATCTTGAGGTTTGACAAATTTTTTAATTTTAAAACCTTTGGC
>NZ_JBEOOQ010000355.1:0-230 GCF_040309305.1 Pseudoalteromonas sp. RB2-MNA-CIBAN-0110
TGCTGAGATAGAAGGATTGCGCGAACGCGTATCTACAATAGCGGAGATCACACGTTTGTTAAGCAAAAGAAAACGCTTCATAGTAGCGGAATCTACTGTTCATCGCTTGTTAAAAAGTAAAGATATTCATGGCAAGATTTAGTGTAAAAACCCCTGAGCAGCAAGCGTTTTCTGTCACCAATGATTTAACACTTAACAATATATTAGACTCCATAAGAACGGTTGATAAT
>NZ_JBEOOQ010000356.1:0-230 GCF_040309305.1 Pseudoalteromonas sp. RB2-MNA-CIBAN-0110
GCCGTGAATGTAACTTAATGGCGCATTCACGGCAGCGAAGGCATGCTACCCGGTTTAGAAACCGCACTTGAAGGTAAAACTGCTGGTGATAAATTTAGCGTAACGTTATCTCCAAGTGAATCATACGGTGAGCGTGTTGATGACTTAATTCAGCGCATTCCGCTTAAGCACCTTCAAGGTGATGTAAAAGTATGGAAACCAGGCATGACTGCTATGGTGCAATCAAACCA
>NZ_JBEOOQ010000357.1:0-230 GCF_040309305.1 Pseudoalteromonas sp. RB2-MNA-CIBAN-0110
GTGCTGGCCAGTGTTAGCGTAATTGACCGTGCTGATATTGAAAAAAGTAATGTGCGAGACTTACCTAGTTTGTTGGCTTCTCAAGCTGGTTTTCAAATTAACTCAAATGGTGGCTTTGGCCAAAATTCAGGTGTTTCGCTACGCGGTTCAAGTTCACGCCATACCCTTATTTTAATTGATGGTGTTAGAGTTGGCTCGGCTACTCTTGGCTATAAAGGTATTAGTAATAT
>NZ_JBEOOQ010000358.1:0-230 GCF_040309305.1 Pseudoalteromonas sp. RB2-MNA-CIBAN-0110
TCTTTAGCCATTTTCTTTAATTTGGCTAAATCAGTAAAGGTGCTATTTGATTCAAGTAATTTAAGTAACGTTGCTTTTGTAGGTTGGGCTAAGTTTTCATTGAGAATAGTCTCGATACGATTTCGTTCATTTGATAACACTGTTGAGATAGTGTCTTGCAATGTTGTGTAGCCAGCTAAGGCTATTCTGTTTTGACCAAAATATGCAATGCATTCATCAAAAACATATCT
>NZ_JBEOOQ010000359.1:0-230 GCF_040309305.1 Pseudoalteromonas sp. RB2-MNA-CIBAN-0110
GTAATGTGGCGGTAATTGGTGGTGGTATTGCCAGCAGCTGTATTTTATACAGCCTAGCTAAGCGAGGTATTAGCAGCCAATTATTTTGCCAAGATGCTGCACCCGCTATGGGGGCATCGCACAACGTGCAAGGGGCGGTATACCCTCATTTACAAGCAAAAAACTCCCCACACAGCGAGTTATTTGCGCATAGCTTTTTATATGCCAAACGGCTTTATAAACAGTTACTC
>NZ_JBEOOQ010000360.1:0-230 GCF_040309305.1 Pseudoalteromonas sp. RB2-MNA-CIBAN-0110
GGCAATAGCTTAACTGAAGAACAAATTACCGCCATTGTTGAGGGTAAGCCTGTGCTGGGCAGCGTGCGTGAGCTAGCCGAGGTAAAAGGAGCGATTGCCGCTTATGATGCACTGCCTGCATTCACACCCAGCGCCATTGACGATTTACTCACGGCTCACGGTTTAATGCTGTCAGATATTCTTGTGAATGCCGGTGAGTTTCGCAGTAAAGGCGTGGGTATCCATAAAGG
>NZ_JBEOOQ010000361.1:0-229 GCF_040309305.1 Pseudoalteromonas sp. RB2-MNA-CIBAN-0110
ACGTGGCACGCCTACAGCTATGGGTGTATTTGGTATTTCTGTTAGGGTATTTGTTGGTGTCTTTATTTAGACTTGTTCTTTTCAGGTTATGGTTGGTATTTGAAAAATGCAGATTTTGGTAGTAGTTGCCGATGCAACAAACATTATTGCTGAAGGTGAAGTATTGCGGTTAATGAACTGCAACGACCCAGATACGACCGAAGCCAGTTATATGCAGGTTATTTACTCT
>NZ_JBEOOQ010000362.1:0-229 GCF_040309305.1 Pseudoalteromonas sp. RB2-MNA-CIBAN-0110
TTGTAACTGCTTTTTATATTCATTTAAGTCATGTTCTTTTTTAGCTTCAAGGGATTTGATTTTAATACTTAATTCAATGTTTATGAGTCTGTGCCCACAGAAAAAAAACAAAAGTAAAAATGCTGTTCCACCAACTAATGCACCTGTAGCTAAGGCTAAGCTGTTATCCCATACGTTTTACCAGACTAATTTTGTACTGCTGGTACTTTTAAATGTAAACGTTAACTCG
>NZ_JBEOOQ010000363.1:0-229 GCF_040309305.1 Pseudoalteromonas sp. RB2-MNA-CIBAN-0110
TTTAAATGAAATTTATTTATTAAAAGATAATATGATACAAACTGCCCAAGGTGGTTTATACGATATATTTAAAATTCAGGGTATTACCGTAGCTTGCTTATTACTTTGGGGTGAGCAAATACTCACTTTTATAGGCATAGATCCTAACTACAAAACCTTATTATTTATCGATGTAGTGGGTGTGGGTGTACAGGTTATATTTTTATCAATACTCAATATTTTATTTTAT
>NZ_JBEOOQ010000364.1:0-229 GCF_040309305.1 Pseudoalteromonas sp. RB2-MNA-CIBAN-0110
CGATTATTTTAATATGGAATTATGGTTAGTTCGTATTATATTTGTTAGTGCGGTATTACTAACTGGCGGCCCTTTATTTGTGGTAGCGTATATTGCAGCCTGGTTTATTTTAGATAAAAAAGAACCCACTAGCGCCTATAAAACAAATTCAACTAACTATGGCGATCCGCTAGAAGTGAAATTTAAAGTATGGCAAAAAGGCGAGCCACCGCGCCGCGCATTGCAAGAC
>NZ_JBEOOQ010000365.1:0-229 GCF_040309305.1 Pseudoalteromonas sp. RB2-MNA-CIBAN-0110
CAAAAGTAAAAGCCGAAATAAGCTGGTTTTTATTTTAATAACAGTGCTAAACAGATGTCACTTTTTGATCATGTTTTAAATAAAAAGCCTTACAATACAGACGATTTAGAGATTGGATTAGCTATTGCCCGCGCTCAGATCGATATAAAATCACGTGATATCCAAGCGAATGGCCCTAATCATAAATACTGGTTAGTGTTTGACGTAGACAAATCGAATGCATCTTAAG
>NZ_JBEOOQ010000366.1:0-229 GCF_040309305.1 Pseudoalteromonas sp. RB2-MNA-CIBAN-0110
CTGTAGCATCTCACCCAGCTAAGTTATTGTTTATCGACTATCCTTCACAAGTACAGCTATTTGAACTGCGCTCGCAAGCGCGTATACCGACGCTGTTTCCAGCCAAGTTAAAATTATCGGATGATCGCCCTTCTTTTGAAGGCGTTATAAAAGATATTTCGTTAACGGGTGTTATGTTTGATATTAAAACAACCCAAGAAATCGACGACATTAAAGATATGCGTTGCAT
>NZ_JBEOOQ010000367.1:0-229 GCF_040309305.1 Pseudoalteromonas sp. RB2-MNA-CIBAN-0110
GCAACGTCCATATCAAGGTGTTTACGAATAAGTGCTAGCAAGCGAGTTAGTCTAGTATTGAGATCAGTCTCTGCTTCAATATCTAATAGTAAATTTTCACTAAAATTTACATGCATATTTCCAACTTCCTGTGTTTTAGTTAATGGTTTATATTAATACAGTAGCCTAGCTTGTTTTTAAAGTATTAACCAAACAATTTTTTTCTCACTACTTTACGATACTCTCTGGG
>NZ_JBEOOQ010000368.1:0-229 GCF_040309305.1 Pseudoalteromonas sp. RB2-MNA-CIBAN-0110
TAGTAATACCTTAGGTTATTTGTTAAAACTATATAGAGTAGACAAATGAGCGTTTAGTCGGCAGAAATATGCGCGATGAGCGCACTATTAAATTGTTATACGAAATTAATGAGTCGCAATAAATGATTTGTTCAAAGTTAATAGAGCTTATTCCGTCAGCGATAATGGCTGCATTTCTGGCTTATATCGCATATCAACAAATGGCAATTAATAAAAGAAAGTTAAATCT
>NZ_JBEOOQ010000369.1:0-229 GCF_040309305.1 Pseudoalteromonas sp. RB2-MNA-CIBAN-0110
TCGACTACGCGCCTCAACTAACCCCAACGCCCCCGACCCGATCAACTCCCCGCACCTCATACGTCCAATACCCTCCCCCCCCCCCCCCCCCCCCCCCGACCCCCCCACCCCCCCCCCCCACCCCCCCCCCCCCACCCCCCGCCCCCCCCCCCCCCCCCCCGCCCGCCCCCCCCCCCCCCCGCCGCCCCCCCCCCCGCACGCCCCCTCGCCTGAGAAGCCAGGGCAACCC
>NZ_JBEOOQ010000370.1:0-229 GCF_040309305.1 Pseudoalteromonas sp. RB2-MNA-CIBAN-0110
ACGTTGCTGTCATTCCGGCTAGACCTTATAAACCCAAAGATAAATCGAAGGCTGAAGTCGGCGTACAAATTGTTGAGCGTTGGATCATGGCACGCTTACGTAACCAAACCTTCCACAGCTTAGCGCAACTCAATCATGAAATAGCAAAGCTACTGGATATGATGAACAATAAGGTGATGAAGCAATATCAACAATCACGCAAACAGCTATTTGATATGGTGGATAAAAA
>NZ_JBEOOQ010000371.1:0-229 GCF_040309305.1 Pseudoalteromonas sp. RB2-MNA-CIBAN-0110
ATTATATTTACTGTTTTTTTTAGATATCTAATATTAAATAAATCGTTTTTTTTAGTCACCAAAACTCGCTAGGTTTTTTTTTTTTTTTTTTTTTTTATTTTAAAAAAAAAAAAAATTTTTGGCGTTTTTTTTAGCGACCAAAAATTCTTAAAAAACTAACGCCTCTATTTATCCCCATTAAAAAAAAAAATTATAAAACTTTTCTTTTATAAAAATCTAATCTTAAAAG
>NZ_JBEOOQ010000372.1:0-228 GCF_040309305.1 Pseudoalteromonas sp. RB2-MNA-CIBAN-0110
TGGTGGGCGCAGGAGGATTCGAACCTCCGACCGCTCGGTTCGTAGCCGAGTACTCTATCCAGCTGAGCTATGCACCCACTTTATAGTTTACTTATTTTAACTCTAAGTAGAGCTTTTGCTTATTTAGACTCTAAGCGAGTTATTAAAGTATGGTGGGCGCAGGAGGATTCGAACCTCCGACCGCTCGGTTCGTAGCCGAGTACTCTATCCAGCTGAGCTATGCACCCA
>NZ_JBEOOQ010000373.1:0-225 GCF_040309305.1 Pseudoalteromonas sp. RB2-MNA-CIBAN-0110
GTGACCTCGACCTTGGCAAGGTCGCGCTCTACCAACTGAGCTAGTACCGCATTTTTTATTTCTTCAGTTATTTTACGTTGGTGCGCGACGGGTCGCGTTCAACATTCTAGCAACTGAGCTAGTACCGCATTTTTACTTCTTCAGTCATTTTACGTTGGTGCGCGACAGGTCGCGTTCAACATTCTAGCAACTGAGCTAGTACCGCATTATATTTTCATTCAACAC
>NZ_JBEOOQ010000374.1:0-224 GCF_040309305.1 Pseudoalteromonas sp. RB2-MNA-CIBAN-0110
CAGTTGGTAGAGCAGTTGACTTTTAATCAATTGGTCGATGGTTCAAATCCATCATAACCCACCATTCTTTATTCCTTGTGAATAGTGTTTGGCATCAATCGGCGGATTTACGTAAGCTTCATTCATAATTGAATAAGTGCATAGATTGGGTTATTAGCTCAGTTGGTAGAGCAGTTGACTTTTAATCAATTGGTCGATGGTTCAAATCCATCATAACCCACCAT
>NZ_JBEOOQ010000375.1:0-224 GCF_040309305.1 Pseudoalteromonas sp. RB2-MNA-CIBAN-0110
GGGATGGAGCAGTCTGGTAGCTCGTCGGGCTCATAACCCGAAGGTCGTCGGTTCAAATCCGGCTCCCGCAACCAATTTTTTATAAGATTTGGTTACTGTAAACTCTAGCTTAAGAGATAAAATAAAGTAGTCGATAGACTTAAAATATACAGGCGCGGGATGGAGCAGTCTGGTAGCTCGTCGGGCTCATAACCCGAAGGTCGTCGGTTCAAATCCGGCTCCCG
>NZ_JBEOOQ010000376.1:0-223 GCF_040309305.1 Pseudoalteromonas sp. RB2-MNA-CIBAN-0110
CTTTGTCTTTACGATTAAGCTCTTTTTGAAGCTGCTTAATTTCTTGTTTGAGCTGTTTACTGTCTGATTTTACGGGCTTCGTTGAAGGCCCTTTAGCAAAATCTTGCTTCCATTGTTTAATATGATGCGGGTAAAGCCCCTTAGCGCGGCAATATTCATTAAGAGCTGCTTCATCTAAACTCGCACATTCAATAATGGCGTTAAGCCTTTCTTCTAAGCTCCA
>NZ_JBEOOQ010000377.1:0-223 GCF_040309305.1 Pseudoalteromonas sp. RB2-MNA-CIBAN-0110
TCGCCACTTTGAACGGTTGCTTGTACTTCAATTGGAGGATTAACGCCGTCGTTAATAGTCACCGTTACGGTTTGACCGTCTTCAATATCAGTAACCGTACCGCGCACTACTATTGCGGCACTTTCGCCGTTACCGTTAATAACTGAGTCGGCTGTTTTATCAATGCTGGTAGTGATGGCTGCCGTGTTATCAAGCTCAACAGTATCTTGCGCTGTTACCGGGT
>NZ_JBEOOQ010000378.1:0-219 GCF_040309305.1 Pseudoalteromonas sp. RB2-MNA-CIBAN-0110
GCTCAGTTGGTAGAGCAGTTGACTTTTAATCAATTGGTCGATGGTTCAAATCCATCATGACCCACCATTCTTTATTCTTATGAATAGTGTTTGGCATCAATCGGCGGATATACGTAAGCTTCATTCATAATTGAATAAGCGCATAGAGCGGGTTATTAGCTCAGTTGGTAGAGCAGTTGACTTTTAATCAATTGGTCGATGGTTCAAATCCATCATAAC
>NZ_JBEOOQ010000379.1:0-217 GCF_040309305.1 Pseudoalteromonas sp. RB2-MNA-CIBAN-0110
GCAATACAGTTGCCACACAATAAAGTAAAGGCATTCACTTTCGCTTGACCCCGTAAGGTCAGTTTATTCATGCCTTTGTTCACTGTAATATTCCGCTTTTTATTTAAAGGAAAGCCGGTTTAATACAGCCGAGTCGTTTGCCATTCTTTAATAAACAGCTATCGTAGCCCGATTGGGCTGTCTATTTTTACTTTCATTTTGTCTACATAGCTCAGCT
>NZ_JBEOOQ010000380.1:0-213 GCF_040309305.1 Pseudoalteromonas sp. RB2-MNA-CIBAN-0110
TGTAGGCGTTTAGCTTGCTGACGCGCGGGCGATAGCCCGAATAAGTATTTGAATAGGTGTTTGAGGGTATCATCACCGATAACGCGAATACGTTTGGTACTTTTTAATGATTAGAAACCTTATTCAAGGTTTTGTCGCGCTGGCGACGGCAGCCAAAGAGGGGCTGCCGCTGGTCCCTCTCTGGACACTCTCAGCGCACCCGAGCATCACGCT
>NZ_JBEOOQ010000381.1:0-212 GCF_040309305.1 Pseudoalteromonas sp. RB2-MNA-CIBAN-0110
TAAAAGTACATCTGAAGGAAAAAGCACTACCTACTCTTGATCACCCGGTCCAAAGGTCAGTAGTTCGAATCCACTCAGTCGTACCAAATTTATTCTAATATCACAGAATAAATTTATTTAAGAATTCAAAAATTGTACGACTGTAGCTCAGTTGGTTAGAGCACTACCTTGACATGGTAGGGGTCGGTGGTTCGAATCCACTCAGTCGTACC
>NZ_JBEOOQ010000382.1:0-212 GCF_040309305.1 Pseudoalteromonas sp. RB2-MNA-CIBAN-0110
GGAGCGGTACACGAGGCTCGAACTCGTGACCTCGACCTTGGCAAGGTCGCGCTCTACCAACTGAGCTAGTACCGCATCATATTAATTCTAAATTAACCATTTTACAAATTACACTTGGTAATGTAATTAAACCACAAAGTGGTGCCCGAGGCCGGACTTGAACCGGCACGACTTGTTAGTCGAGGGATTTTAAATCCCTTGTGTCTACCAAT
>NZ_JBEOOQ010000383.1:0-211 GCF_040309305.1 Pseudoalteromonas sp. RB2-MNA-CIBAN-0110
TTAAATCCAGAGAAAAAAGAAGCAATGCGGGCGGCATAAAATTTAATTTGATGCGACAACTAACTTGAAAAACTCCGAAAGCGCAGCGCCCTCTTAGCCTCTTTGTGAATAAATTACTTAAAACCTTATTGCACAAAGCCCCCTGTGTCAGGATAGTTGTCGCCTCTAACTTTTAATAGAGGCAGATAAAATGAGACGTCGATTTACACAA
>NZ_JBEOOQ010000384.1:0-210 GCF_040309305.1 Pseudoalteromonas sp. RB2-MNA-CIBAN-0110
CTAGGACACCGCCCTTTCACGGCGGTAACAGGGGTTCGAATCCCCTTGGGGACGCCACTTACTATTTTAAGTATTGTGTAAAGCAGTGTGACACCGCACTCTCTATGCACGACGTTATCAAGAGTACTAATCTCTTGGGGACGCCACTTACTTATTTTTAATAGGAAAGTGAAGTGTTATTAAGAAAGCTCGCCTGAAACGAGTCTAAAA
>NZ_JBEOOQ010000385.1:0-209 GCF_040309305.1 Pseudoalteromonas sp. RB2-MNA-CIBAN-0110
CTATCATCGGCGCTGTTTCGTTTCACTACTGAGTTCGGCATGGAATCAGGTGGGTCCAAAACGCTATTGTCACCAAGAAAATTCTTTTCAATTTTCTTATTTTTAATTATTAAGATTAAAGTCCTTCGACTGAATTTGAAGCCTGGTAATGTCCTACTTTCACATAGCAAATGCTACACTATCATCGGCGCTGTTTCGTTTCACTACTG
>NZ_JBEOOQ010000386.1:0-207 GCF_040309305.1 Pseudoalteromonas sp. RB2-MNA-CIBAN-0110
TGATACTGGACTTGAACCAGTGACCCTCGCCTTGTAAGGGCGATGCTCTCCCAACTGAGCTAATCACCCACATATAATAGGTATGCCTGTTATTTAATTCTTTGTTGTCAATTAACCGCTTGATGTAATTTGGTGGGTGATACTGGACTTGAACCAGTGACCCTCGCCTTGTAAGGGCGATGCTCTCCCAACTGAGCTAATCACCCA
>NZ_JBEOOQ010000387.1:0-207 GCF_040309305.1 Pseudoalteromonas sp. RB2-MNA-CIBAN-0110
TGCGGGAGCCGGATTTGAACCGACGACCTTCGGGTTATGAGCCCGACGAGCTACCAGACTGCTCCATCCCGCGCCTGAAATTTGTAGACTTGTTTAAAGTTGCTTACATTACAACTTGGCTTCCAATTAAAGAATTGGTTGCGGGAGCCGGATTTGAACCGACGACCTTCGGGTTATGAGCCCGACGAGCTACCAGACTGCTCCATC
>NZ_JBEOOQ010000388.1:0-206 GCF_040309305.1 Pseudoalteromonas sp. RB2-MNA-CIBAN-0110
TAGCTCAGTTGGTAGAGCAGTTGACTTTTAATCAATTGGTCGATGGTTCAAATCCATCATAACCCACCATTCTATGAGTAGTTTTAATCGGCGGATTTACGTAAGTTTATTCAAAATGAATAAGCGCATGAGCGGGTCATTAGCTCAGTTGGTAGAGCAGTTGACTTTTAATCAATTGGTCGATGGTTCAAATCCATCATGACCCA
>NZ_JBEOOQ010000389.1:0-204 GCF_040309305.1 Pseudoalteromonas sp. RB2-MNA-CIBAN-0110
GGGTCATGATGGATTTGAACCATCGACCAATTGATTAAAAGTCAACTGCTCTACCAACTGAGCTAATGACCCGCTCTAATATAAATCTGCTTTGTAGAAAGCTGCGTAAATCCGCCGATTAAAACTTTCATAGAATGGTGGGTTATGATGGATTTGAACCATCGACCAATTGATTAAAAGTCAACTGCTCTACCAACTGAGCTA
>NZ_JBEOOQ010000390.1:0-201 GCF_040309305.1 Pseudoalteromonas sp. RB2-MNA-CIBAN-0110
GGAGTGGACGGGACTCGAACCCGCGACCCCCGGCGTGACAGGCCGGTATTCTAACCAACTGAACTACCACTCCGCAGTGGTATGTGCATGGGGTAATGCACTTACTAATTTTAATCATGATATCAAATGGCGGAGTGGACGGGACTCGAACCCGCGACCCCCGGCGTGACAGGCCGGTATTCTAACCAACTGAACTACCAC